>JABFSY010000440.1 GCA_013140395.1 Cyclobacteriaceae bacterium | reverse complement strand
TTCTCCTATCGCGATGCACAGGGGTTCAGGAAGGAACCCAATAAGAAACTGAGTGTAAAATTAATCGATGCTTACATCTATCACTATGGCTGGGTACGCGATCCTCGTGCAATGCAGCATAAACAACGTGCATTTAGTAGCCTCTACCACGATGACAAATGGGTAGATGAACACATGGCAAACGCTGCGGAATTTGACTATAGCCAAATAGATTCATTGGCGCCTTTCCTCGACACACACCCCTCTTTGATGGCCAAGCGGATTAGCGAAAAAAATTGGAAATTTGACTTTGATGTTTCCAAAAAGAATTATTCGCTTAAAGAGAGAATAAAACGCCTTGTCGGCTTTCGCATAGGCGAATACAAAAACTACAAAATCGTTTAGGCGAAGCAACCCGCCAACCAGCTTTCTTTGCTACTTTTACCCCTCCATGGAATTAGAAGAAGCTCCTAAACAACACTATACTGAAAAAGAGAAAGGAGACGTGTTCAACAACGAGTTTCTTCCTCATATTCGCTCAATGTATAATTTCGGCTATCGGCTTACCCTCGATCGAGACGATGCCAATGACCTTGTGCAGGACACCTATCTTAAGGCCTATCGTTTCGTGGAATCTTTCCAAAAAGGAACTAATGCCAAAGCTTGGCTGTTCCGCATTTTGAAAAACAGCTTTATCAATGACTACCGTAAAAAAAGCAAGGAGCCTAACAAAGTAGATTATCAAGAAGTAGAGACATATTATAATTCGGAGGACGTTGATCGGCAAATTACACCTGACTTGCGTGTAGAATCGCTGAACAACATGATTGGGGATGAGATCTCAAATGCATTGAATTCGTTGGACGTAGATTTTAAAACGGTGATTATCCTGTGCGATTTGGAAGGCTTCAAGTATGAAGAAATGGCTAAGATATTGGACATCCCAATTGGCACTGTCCGCAGCCGTCTACACAGAGCCAGAAATCTGCTGAAAGAAAAATTAGGAGAATACGCGAAAACAATGGGTTATAACAAAGCATAATTATGAGCAGTGTCAACAATCCTTTCATGCAAGGCAATCTGGCAAAGCCTACGTGTAGAGAGATGCTACAAACCATTTTAGATGGTGAAGCAAGTGAAGAACAACGAAATTACTTTAAGGCACACATGGATCAGTGTATGCCTTGCTATAGCAGGTACGATCTAGACATGGCCATCAAAAAATTGCTCCAATGTAACTGCTGCGGTGGCGATGTCCCTACCGAACTGATTGATCAAATCAAGAATCAGATTAAACAAAAATTGCCCCTCTAATGGCAGCGTTATCTTCTAAAGGCTCAACGAAAGGTGGTAAGGCGTTGATCTTTTCTGCCCCGTCCGGATCTGGTAAAACAACCATTGTTCATCATCTTCTCAAGACGAACAACGATTTGGGTTTTTCAATAAGTGCATCAACTCGCGACAAACGAGGGCGGAAAGAAGTAGATGGAAAAGATTACCATTTTTTAAGCCCAGAGGAATTCAAACTTAAAATTGATGCGAATGAGTTCATCGAATGGGAAGAGGTTTATGCCGGGAATTTCTATGGCACGTTAAAGTCAGAGATAAATCGAATATGGGCAGATGGGAAAAATGTGATTTTTGATGTAGACGTGAAAGGTGGAATCAACCTAAAAAAGTACTTCGGAGAAAAGGCGTTATCAATATTTGTCAAGGTGCCTTCCCTAGAAATTCTAGCAGAACGTTTAAAGGAGCGTGGAACCGAGACAGAAGAGAGTTTTTCAAGAAGGCTCTTCAAAGCAAAATTTGAAATGAGCTTTCAGGATAAATTTGATGTAGTGCTTCTAAATGAGGACCTGTCTACTTCACTCGCAGAAGCGCAACGATTGTATGACGATTTTAAAAAAAGATAGTCTTCTCTAGAGAATCTGTGTAATCATGTCGGGCCAAAAAATAGGTCTTTTCTTTGGGTCATTTAACCCCATTCACATAGGGCACTTAATTATTGCCAATGTAATGGCACAAAATACAGATTTAGACAAAGTATGGCTCGTGGTCTCTCCTCAAAATCCATTCAAACCGAGCAAAGGATTATTACACGAATTTGATCGTTACGATCTAGTGAAAGCCGCAATTGCGGATAACTATAAACTGGAAGCAAGCGATGTCGAGTTTCATCTTCCAAAACCAAGTTATACCATTCACACGCTTGCCTATTTAACCGAAAAATACCCAAACAAAGAATTTAAGGTAATTATCGGAGAAGATAATATGGAGAATTTCACAAAATGGAAAAACCACGACCAGATTCTTACTCAGTTTGGCCTGTATGTTTATCCAAGGCCCCATGTAACAAATTCGGATTTAAAACGTCATCCACAAGTGACGATCGTGGAAGCACCTATGATTGACATCTCAGCTACCTATATTCGAAGCTGTATCAAAAACAATAAATCCATACGTTACCTCGTTCCAGAAGCAGTAGAAAATATGATCCGAATGAAAAACTTTTACATATAGCCTACCGTCTTAGTAGCAACCTTAACCAACTTAATGACGTCTATGGCTTTGATGAACCCAATCAAAAGCGTCCTTATCCTTCTTCTGTGCGTTTTAGTAAGTAGCAATGCCTATTCTGGTGGTATTCGAGGTATTATTAAAGGCGATGATGGCACCGCTCTTGCTTTTGCAAGCGTTTTTGTGAAGCAAACCGCGGCTGGAGCGGCTACAGGCATAAATGGACGATTTGAATTGGCGCTGCCTCCCGGGCAATAT
>JABFSY010000335.1 GCA_013140395.1 Cyclobacteriaceae bacterium | reverse complement strand
GGTTGTTATCTTCATCCCATTCGTGTTTTTATTAATGAAGTTTGGATGGAAACCAATCCTTGCTTCTTTAAAAGAACGCGAAGAATCCATTCAGCAAGCTTTGGATGCTGCGGAAAAAGCAAAGATAGAAATGGCTTCTCTCAAGTCAGACAATGAAAAATTGTTGAAAGAAGCGCGGGAAGAAAGAGATCGCATGCTAAAGGATGCAAAAGATGCGGCCAATCGCCTACATGATGAGGCGCAGGTTGCCGCACGTAAAAATGCCGACCGAATCATCGAAGATGCGAAAGCTGTTATCCACACCGAAAAGCAAGCAGCTTTGCGAGATGTAAAAGCTCAAGTGGCCATGTTTTCCCTCGCGATTTCTGAGAAATTAATCAAGAAGAACTTATCAGAGGACAAACAGCAAAAAGAACTGGTCGACACATTCATCAAAGATCTAAAGTTAAATTAAATCATGGCCGAGTCGAGGGTTGCATCGCGGTATGTCAAGTCGCTGCTGAGTTTAGCAGAAGAACAAAATGCGTTGGAGCAGGTAAAGGCGGATATGCAATTGTTCGCCAATGTTTGCGCTTCCAGCCATGATTTTACAAACATGCTGAAAAGCCCAATCATCAAGCACGATAAGAAACTAGCGATCCTTGAAGCGATCTTTAAAGGCAAAGTAAACGCGCTTACCCTTGCCATCATTAAGATGCTGACGCAGAAAAATCGCGAGCCCCTTTTACCCGCAATAGCAGCCGAATTCCAGAATGCCTACAACGTTTACAAAGGAATCCAGAAGGCAACGATTGCAACCACTTTCACCATGGACGAGAAGATGAAACTGGAGATGGAGAATTTGGTGAAGAAAATTAGTGGCAAAACTCAAATCGACTTGGTTCAAAAAGTGGACACGGATCTTATTGGGGGGTTTGTACTCAATGTGGGCGACAAACAAATTGACGCATCGATTAAAAGTAAATTAAAAACCCTGAAGACTAAGTTTAGCGAAAACCCTTACATCAAAGAATTTTAACCTCGAATTTTAAATTTTGAATTATACGTTATGGCAGAGATCAGACCAGAAGAAATTTCATCCATACTTCGCGAACAACTTTCGCAGTCACGCACGGATGCTGAATTAGAAGAAGTTGGCACTGTACTAACCGTGGGCGATGGAGTAGCTCGCATCTATGGATTAACGAAAGCACAAGCCGGTGAATTGATTCGATTCGAGAACGGGTTGAATGCATTGGTGTTGAATCTAGAAGAAGACAATGTTGGTGCGGTGCTATTGGGTGAGTCTAAAGGGATCAAAGAAGGTGATATTGTAAAACGTACCGGTCAAATTGCTTCCGTTAAAGTAGGAGATGGTTTACTAGGCAGAGTAGTCGACACATTGGCAGCCCCCATTGATGGCAAGGGTCCTATTAAAGGAGACGTATATGAAATGCCCCTCGAGCGTAAAGCACCGGGTGTAATCTTTCGTCAACCGGTAAATGAACCTTTGCAAACTGGTATAAAGGCAATTGATGCGATGATCCCGATCGGGCGTGGCCAACGTGAGTTAATCATTGGCGACCGTCAGACAGGAAAAACAGCTGTTGCAATTGATACCATCATCAATCAAAAAGAATTTTATGAAGCTGGGAAACCAGTTTATTGTATCTATGTAGCCATCGGCCAAAAGGCTTCTACAGTGGCAGGTGTTGTTGCAACTCTTGAAAAAGCCGGAGCAATGCCTTACACGGTGATCGTATTAGCTTCTGCTTCTGATCCCGCTCCTATGCAATTCTTCGCTCCGTTCACGGGTGCATCCATTGGTGAGTTCTTCCGCGATACAGGTAGACCTGCCCTTGTTATTTATGACGACTTGTCGAAGCAAGCTGTTGCTTATCGCGAAGTTTCGTTGTTGTTAAGAAGACCTCCGGGTCGCGAGGCTTACCCTGGAGATGTGTTCTATCTTCACTCTCGCTTGCTAGAAAGAGCAGCCAAGGTTATTAATAATGATGAGATTGCCGGTAAGATGAATGACCTTCCAGCATCAATAAAGCACTTGGTAAAGGGGGGTGGTTCACTCACTGCATTGCCTATCATCGAAACACAGGCGAATGACGTTTCTGCCTATATCCCAACCAACGTAATTTCAATTACAGACGGTCAGATATTTTTGGAAACTAACTTGTTTAACTCGGGTATACGCCCTGCCATTAACGTTGGTATTTCTGTATCTCGCGTGGGGGGTTCTGCGCAGATCAAATCCATGAAAAAAGTAGCCGGAACATTAAAACTAGACCAAGCTCAATTCCGTGAATTGGAAGCTTTTGCGAAGTTTGGTTCCGACCTAGATGCAGCTACTAAACTAACCATCGAGCGTGGACGTAGAAATGTGGAGGTATTGAAACAACCACAATATCAGCCGGTACCTGTAGAGGAACAGGTTGCCATGATTCTTACATCTACCAAAGGCTATATTGACAAGGTGCCCGTAAGCAAGGTAAAAGCATTTGAAGCCGAGTTTATTCTGATTTTGAAGGCTCAGTATAGAAGTGTGTTGGATAATTTCCGTGCGGGTAAATTTGAAGATGCGGACGCGGAAACGATTAAGAAAGTAGCGCTAGAGTTGGCTTCGAAATACTAATTTGAAAATTTGAAAATGCGCTAATTTGAAAATGAAATTAGCCAATTGATAAAACATTGCATTTTCAAAAATTCAAATTGATTAATTCTCAAATTGATTTATGGCAAGTTTAAAAGAAGTTAAGAGCAGAATATC
>JABFSY010000277.1 GCA_013140395.1 Cyclobacteriaceae bacterium | reverse complement strand
TCAGATTCTGTTCAGCTATCGCTTTTTGTATGGCTGTCTAATTATTATACCCCTTATGATTGGCATGAGCGGCCTACCGCCCAAGAGATTCTTAGTTTTCAGTACGATCACCGGGCTCATCTGGGCTACAGTGGTGAGCACTGTTGGGTACTGGTCTGGCAGAATTTTCAATTTGGATGCACAAGTATTTCAGGACAATTTGTTCTTTGTTGTGGTTGGATTTGCTGCACTTGGCCTGTTGATTGGGTTAGGCGTAAAAAAACTCACGTTCAAGGGGAGCATGATATGAAATCATTGTCAAAAACATATAAAGACTTCACGTTAAAAGCACGGGCCACCAACTTTGTGCAGTTGGAAGATTTACTCACAAGTTGTGGCGCCCTATTTTTGGGTGTGGATGAACAAAAGGACACGTATTTTCAGACAGATAAAGGCAAGTTGAAACTGAGAGAGGGAACCATCGAAAACCTGATAACACACTACGAGCGTATTTTAGAAGACGGAATAGAGAGAACTGTTGTTTACCGATATGATGTCAACCCTTCTGCAATAGAAATTGAAAACTTGATAACTAACTTCAAGACGATTGGCACTGTCGAGAAAAAGCGCTCAATCTACGTTTTAGACATCCACAAAATTCACCTTGACCGATTGGATCAAGGTGACTTTCTTGAAATTGAATCGATTGACCGTGAAGAAAAATTTACTACAGAAGAACTACGGAAACGCTGTTTGGAGCTGAAGGAAAAATTGGGAATAGCTGATGGTGATTTGGTGCCGACAGGGTATTTTAGGAATTTGCACTTGAGGCAATAACAGACTTTGTCAATGATAACTCTTTACTCCTGAATTCTAACTTCCAACTGCTATCAATATGACTATTGGCACTCCTCTCACTTCCTCGGCAATTAAAGTAATGATGCTTGGCTCGGGAGAGCTAGGTAAAGAAGTAGTGATCGAATTTCAACGATATGGCGTTGAGGTGATTGCAGTTGATCGTTACAACAATGCACCTGCCATGCAGGTCGCTCATCGGTCGTACACCATTTCTATGTTGGATGGTGTTGCGCTACGTGCTGTTATTGAAAAGGAAAAACCAAATTACATTGTCCCAGAAGTGGAGGCGATCTCGACCGACACGTTGATTGAGTTGGAGAAAGAAGGCTTCCGAATCATTCCTACCGCCACAGCAACTAAGTTGACAATGAACCGAGAAGGGATTCGCGCCTTAGCGGCCGAGTCACTTCAACTTAAAACTTCTCCATACCGTTTTGCGGGAACGCTGGATGAATTCAAGTCAGCAGTCCATGCGATTGGAATGCCGTGTGTAGTAAAACCGATTATGAGTTCATCGGGCAAAGGTCAAAGCGTGGTGAAGTCAGATAAAGATATTGAAAACGCCTGGCGCTACGGACAGGAGGGCGGCAGGAGCGGAGGTGGACGAATGATTGTGGAGGGCTTTATCGATTTTGATTACGAGATTACGTTGCTCACCATTCGACATAAAGAGGGCGTTTCGTTTTGTGCGCCAATTGGCCACCGTCAAGAACATGGCGACTATCAAGAATCGTGGCAGCCACACCCCATGCCAGCAAGGGCGTTGGAGGAAGCACAGAACATTGCCAAAAAAGTAGTCGATGCCCTGGGCGGAGTTGGGCTTTTCGGTGTGGAGTTTTTTGTGAAGGGGGAGTTGGTGTATTTCAGTGAGCTCTCACCAAGGCCGCATGATACTGGTATGGTTACGATGATCTCGCAAGACCTCTCAGAGTTTGCTTTGCACGTACGCGCGGTTTTGGGTTTACCTATTCCAGTTATTCGGCAGCTTGGCCCTTCCGCATCGTCCGTTATTCTGGTGAAAGGTCAATCCAAAAACATTTCTTACTCAGGATTGGACAAAGCGCTAACCGAACCAGATACCCAACTTCGATTGTTTGGCAAGCCGGAAGTGAATGGTGAAAGAAGAATGGGAGTTTGTTTGGCCAAGGGTGCAACGATTGAAGAAGCGAGGAGGAAAGCGACAAGTGCGTCTTCCGCTGTTCTAGCTGATTTACATTGACTAGCACATTAGAAAATCATGACCCATTTGGATGAGTTATCAAATATCGCGCAGAATTGGTTTGCTGCATTTAATGAGCATGACATAGAAAAATTGTTGTTGCTGTATGATGACGAGGCTTCTCACTACAGCCCTAAATTGAAAGTTCGACATCCAGAAACCCATGGGTTGATTAAAGGCAAGACGGCCTTGAGGACATGGTGGCAAGATGCTTTCCTCAGATTACCCACTCTTAAGTACGAATTGATTCGGCTGACTCCCTACGAAGACCGCATCTTTATGGAATACATACGCCACGTTAGCGGAGAAGAAGATTTAGCGGTTGGTGAAATGCTCGAAATCCAGCAGGGAAAAATCATACATTCAAAGGTATTTCATCAATAACCTGGAATTTTTTAGGGAATTTTTTTCTGGCAAAGATCTTAATTGCTAATCAACCATTCATTCCACTCAAAGGCAATCGTCACTATTAATAATAAGAAGAAGCCAATCGAAACTAGTTTATGCACCCATTCCGGAGATTTTTTGAAATATAAAACTGAAAATGTGAAGGGCACCACTAGTTTGAGCAATTGCGATTGAAGGCTGTCGCCCCGAATGATTAAACTATCTAAAATGCCAAGTACGGCAAGTCCGATAGAGAATAGAAAAATCTTAGGGTAGTTATCCTGATAGAAAGCCTTCAATTCTATCATACCCTCTTGG
>JABFSY010000264.1 GCA_013140395.1 Cyclobacteriaceae bacterium | reverse complement strand
CCCTTTCATTCGACATATAAAAGTTTCGAGGCAGATTAGCACACTTCCTCAATACGATATAAAAGCAACAACTTGGCAAGTCTGCGACTCATTAACGGTTGGAGATTTTACGGCTGTGGGATATTTTTTCGCAAAAAAAATATCCCAAGAGCTGAATATTCCCATAGGTTTAGTAAATGCATCATGGGGCGGCACCAATATAGAAACATGGATAAGCCGCGGAGCATTTGAAAGCTCTGATGAATTTAAGGAAATGATAGCAAGTATGCCACTCGTCAAACTCGATTCGATGATAGACATTAAAGTGCAAGCCGTTGCTAAACGTGTGGAGCCTCTGCAAGAATCTAAACTTAAAAACATAAACACCACATTCTTTAAGGAAACTACTTTTGATGATTCACGTTGGCCTGAGCTTAGCGTACCACTACATTGGGAACGGCAAGAACTTGGCGAATTGGATGGCGTTGTTTGGCTTCGAAAATCAATTGTGCTAACCGCAGTCAATACTGCTAAACCGGCAACGCTTGAACTTTCTCGAATTGATGACGATGATATTACCTACGTGAATGGCGTAAAAGTGGGCAGCACTAACCAATGGGATGCAAAAAGAAAATATGCAATACCAGCAGGCCTCTTAGTGGAGGGAAAAAACACAATTGCAATTCGGGTGGTCGATACAGGCGGGGGTGGTGGAATTTATGGAAACACCAATGATCTGAGACTAACGATAGATCAAACGGTAGTTGAGTTGAGTGGCAAATGGAGATATCAAGTAGAGTCGATTCAAAGCAGCCTAAACGTAAATGCATTTCCGTCTCTTGCATACAATGCAATGATTCATCCGCTCATCCCCTTTGCCTTTAACGGAGTGTTGTGGTATCAAGGCGAGTCGAACGCACCACGTGCGTATCAATATCGAAAAGCATTCCCCTTGTTGATTGAAGATTGGAGAAAGAAATGGAATACCAATTTCCCCTTTTATTATGTTCAACTTGCAACCTTTACCACGGCCGGCAATAGCAACCTTGGCAGCGATTGGGCAGAATTGCGAGAAGCACAAACACGCACATTGCAACTGCCCAATACAGGCATGTGCGTAACTACCGATATTGGAAATCCAGCGGACATACATCCTACCAATAAGCAAGATGTCGGAAAACGGCTTGCTGCCCTAGCACTCAACGGAGTGTATAAACATCAAACAGTTTGCAGCGGCCCTACTTTTAAAGACATGCAAATCAAGGGCAATGAAATCACAGTTTCATTTGATAATGTACACGGTGGGCTAACAACGCCTGATCAATATGAGTACATCAAAGGATTTGAAGTAGCCGGATCAGACCAAGTATTCTATTATGCAAAAGCGGCTATCAAGAATAATACAATAGTTGTTTCATCTGAAAAAGTGCAACAGCCCAGTGCAGTTCGGTTTGGGTGGGTAGGCGATGCCAGCGATTGTAATCTTTTTAATGCAGAAGGCTTTCCAGCGGTACCTTTTAGAACAGATCAGTGGAAGACGATAACCACAGATGAAAAGTATAAGATAGAAAAGTTGAAATAATTTCTAATGCAACCCATCATTTTTCATGTTTTGATCATAATGTGGCGGCATGGCGAGGCGCCACCGGGCTATCCGTTTCAAGTCCGGCCACCGCACAAACCACCACACTTCGGGCTTTCCACTACTATCCCATTGCCGAGCGGGTCCATCCAAAATAAAAAAAACTAACCGACTTATAAATGAAACCAAATTACACAAAGTCAATCTTTTCAGTGTTCTCATTTTTAACACTCGCATCCATTTCAACCTTCGGCCAATTAATTCCGTTGCCCAACGAGGCTAAGTTCAAACTAGGAGATAATATGGATTGGGCACAACCCATGTTTGATGATAGCCAATGGAAGTCTCAACAGTTGGGCACCAGTTGGCTATTGACCGATTTAAAAGATAGCATTTATGCCTGGTATAGAATTAAAGTAATTATCCCATCCAGTATCAAACAATTGGCCATTGCCGGAAATGGAATAAAATTGGCAATGGGTAAAATTGACGATGTAGATCAAACTTTTTTTAATGGAAAGTTAATTGGTCAAACCGGAAGCATGCCTCCTAATTATAACACCAAATGGGATGCTTGGCGCACGTATATTATTTCACCTCAAGATGTAAAGTGGGATGAAGAAAACACAATTGCAGTTCGTGTATACAACCATATTGGTGGTGCAGGAATGTATGAAGGCCCGTATGGGTTCGGCCCCATTCAATGGTCTGATTTTGTGAAAGTGAGCCATTCAATTGTAGAAACTTCAACCAATGGATTTGCCACAAAAATTAAATTCGTTAACAACCGTGATGTCGCGTTAGATGCCACAGTAAAATATTGGGTTACTACAAAAGAGTCTAAAGAACTTTTTACCGAAACAAAGCCACTTCACTTAGCCAGAGGAACTGGCATGGAAAGTATCGTTTCATTTTCTTCCTACAATGCAACCAGCGATAGAGTAGTTAGAGTGGGTTATGAAATTATTGAAACGGGAAGTTTAGCCAACCTAAAAGCAGATCAACTTTACTTAGCAACAAGAGCAATTGAAATATCTGTTGCCACAACACCAAAACCAATTGTGTTAAATAAAGTTACTGACTTATTTATTCCATCACAGATGGAAGATGTGCAGTTACGTGGATACCTCGGGCAGCGCCTCAAACAAAATTTAGAACAGCGTTTATTAAAAGTAGATGAAGAAGGGCTGATGGGCTCGTACT
>JABFSY010000279.1 GCA_013140395.1 Cyclobacteriaceae bacterium | reverse complement strand
CTGTTGAACCGTTAACTTTCTTCACCATCCGGTTTCTAGCTGCGGGCGTTCTTCTGTTGCTATTCTCCCATGTGATTAAGCGTTACGCTTTTCCATCCGGCATAGAATGGTGGCAAGTAGGTGTCTTTGGCGCGTTCAACACAGCTTTGTATTTGGGCATTTTTATCATTGCGCTAAAAAACGTGGCAGCCGGAATTACAGCTATGGCCATTGCATTGAACCCATTGTTAATAGGAGTTCTTTCTTCTCAAACCTTGAAACGGAAAGTGCTTTGGCGCGAATGGCTTAGCATTTTTATTGGTATGCTAGGTGTGGCGATCGCCACACTACCACTTTTAAAAACTAAGCACGCAACTGTTTCCGGGGTTTTGCTGATTGTTCTTTGTATGCTCATGTATTCGATTGGCTCTGTCTACTATGCTTCTGTAAAATGGAAGCTGCAGCGGACAACAATTAACGCCTGGCAAGTTTTTTTCGGAGGCATGATGCTACTTCCGTTTGCATTGCTATTTGAAAGTGGCGACAACTCATTCGATTTGAAATTTTTTCTTTCGCTTACCTGGCTAGTGATTCCCGTTTCTATTGGTGCGGTGCAACTTTGGCTTCGCCTACTTAAAGACGATGCTGTTCGCGCATCGATCTGGCTTTTTCTATGCCCAATTTTTGGGTTGACGTACGCAACATTTCTATTAGATGAACCTTTCACACTGTTAACAGCATTAGGTGCTGCCTTCGTATTAACGGCACTCTATATAGGGCAGCGTGTTAAAGCTTAAAAAAAGTTTAGGTAATTCAAAAATCAAGATTCAAAATCGACTTCTAAACCAGAAATCTTGAACCTTGAACCTTGAATCTTGAACCTTAAATCTTAATTTCTATGCCAACTCCCTCAAATCAACTGGCACCACTCTGGAAATTCCTTTTTCCACCATGGTGATTCCGTAAATGACATCGGTTGTTGTCATCGTGCGCTTATTGTGCGTAACAATTACAAATTGACTGTCTTTACTAAAACTGCGAATAATGTTATTGAATTTATCAATGTTCGCATCATCCAAAGGTGCATCCACCTCATCGAAGATACAGAATGGAGCGGGCTTCAATAAGTACATAGAGAATAGCAACGCGGTAGCGGTTAACGTTTTCTCACCACCCGAAAGTTGGTTGATGGTGAGCGGGCGTTTTCCTTTTGGCTTGGCAATAATGTCGATTTCGGAATCTAGCGGTTTGCTTGGGTCGGTCAATTTCAAATCGCAATCATCGCCTTCATTAAACAATGAGCGGAAGACGCGCACAAAATGTTCTTTGATTTGACCGAACGCTTGCATAAACGTTTCGCTCGCTACTCCTTCGATTTCGCTGATCGTGCTGAACAAAGATTCTTTCGCCTTCAACAAATCATCTTTTTGTGTTATGATAAAATCATTCCGTTGTTTGATCTCATTGTAGGCTTCCATCGCCATAGGGTTGATCGGGCCCATGTTATCGAGCTTTTCGCGAATCTTTGATACGTCCGCTCTCATCTTCTCATCATCCAACTTCATCAGAGCTTCTGCTTCTTCAGGGGTTGCTTCTCCTACTACGGAATCCAAATCCACGTTAAACTCAACCGATAGGCGTTCTTTCACTGAGTTTAATTGGAGTTTGCTTTCATTAAGTTGATTTTGCAATTCCATTAACACGGTGTCAATGTTTTGGCGCTGATGCTGTGTTTCGCGGAGATCTTTGTCGTATTGGTCTATTTCCCCTCGGCCGGTGTAGTATTCTTTTTCCGCTTCACTCAGTCCTTTCTCCATCTCCTCTTTTTCGCCATACATGCCGATGAGGTCGGTATCGTTATTTTGAGTGGTCTCGACAATTGTTTTGGACTCTTCCTCATTCTTTTTCAATTCTTCGCTATTTGTTTCAATGCGCAAGCTGCTTTGCTCCATTGATTCTTGCTTGAACCGAATTTCTTGTTCCACACTCTTCACTCTATTCTCTTGCTGATGGAAGAATATATTTTGTTCATTGAATGCTGATGATTTTTGGCTTAGCAAATCGTTTTGAGTGGCCAAGTCATTCACGATCAACTTCATTTTCTCTTCGTGTTGGCTTAATTCTATCTTAGCCAACTCCGATTTTGGCTTTATATCCTCCAACTCCAAAGTCAGCGATTCAATTTTTTCCAAAATATCTTCTCTTCGCAGATCCGCACTACTAAGCATGCTGGAAAATTGTTCTTGTTTGGTGCGCACCGAAATATGTTCGTCACTTACCAATTTGATGGCGCTCTGCGCTTCTTCAATTTGTTGCTTGAGCGTATTATTGCGCAGGCGCTCCAACTCCCGCTGTCTGTCAAGCAATGAGAATCGAATATCTTCAACTTTTTTCGTAAGGTCTTTGATCTCCTTGTCGAGCTTTTCTAGGTTCTTTGCACGACCGATCTTTTTCCCTTCAAACAATCCAACCGATCCGCCTGAAATACTAAATCTGCGTTTGGTTACTTTTCCACTCTTCGTAATAAAGGTGTTATCATCTGAAGATGGAATGTTTTTAATGTCTCCTTCTGCAACGTACACTTTGTCCAAAATGAAAGCCATCAACTTTGAGTACTTGGGATCGAACTCAATAATCTGGGTGGCGGGAAAAGCATCTCCATACATTTGAAGCGAGGAGGGCGTAAATTTTTCGAAGGCATCCAAAATGAAAAAGTTAGCCTTTCCTTTGCTGGCATCACTTAATATATTAATCGCTTCGTAAGCATGCGCCTCATGGTCTACGATATAGTAATTGAGGTAGGGCTCTAAATAGTTTTCAATGGCCACTCGATATTCTTCAGTGGTAGAAAGAATATCAGATAGGAGAGGAGCGTTTTTCGTTAACTCAACATTCTTTTTCAAGAACTTGATGGCCTCGGGGAAGCCTTCCAAATTTTCAACCAGCGATTTTGTCAGTTGAAATTCATTTTGACGTGCGTCCAGTTTTCTGCTGTTCTCCGTCATTTCTTCACGAATCATATCAATGGTTTTTTCCAGTGATCCGATTCGTTGGTAAACCTCTTCCTCTTCTCTTTTTAGTTTTTCTAGGTAATTATTTTTTTGTCCGATGTCTTCGTTCAACAACACTAGCTTCTTTTCAAACTCCGCAAGGCTGGTGCTTTGTTGATGGGTGTCTGTAGTAGTGCGCTCTAACTCTTGTTTAAAAGACGAGACTTGGATTTCACGAATCTCTAAACCTTTATTTAACTGGAAAGATTCTTCTTGCTTGGCGCGATGTACTTGACGCAATGCGTCTGATTCTCCTTGCAGTGTGTAGGTGGTTGCTTTTTGACTTTCGTATTCGTTGCGAAGTGCCTCGACCTTGTTGGTGATTTCAGTCAATATGGATTGAGCAGACTCTCTTTCTGACTCTAGGCTTTGAATACTAAAACGTGCGCGTTCGTTGCTCTTTTTATCCTGATCAATTTGGTCTTTCAGATTGTTAACACGATCCGTTAAAAAACGAAGGCGTTCATTTTTGACTTGTTTATCGCTCTCGTACTGCCTGATTTTAGAAACAAACTCATTGATTGACTTTTGACGAGACGACAACGTCTTTTCTTTTAAAATCAATTCCGCTTTGGATTTCTCGATCAGCGCCTCTTTCTCTGCCACTTCAGCCGCTAACTTGGTCTTACGGTCGTTCTCTGTTTCAATTTGCTTGTTGAGTGAGCCAAACTTATCCTTCTGTTTATTGACTACTACTTTTGCCAGATGAATGCTCTTCTCTTTGTAGTCTTCTTTGATCTTATAGTACTGTTCGGTTTGTTTGGCCTGCTTCTCCAGGCTTTTCATATTTTTTTCAATCTCGAAGAGTAAATCCTCCACCCGCTCCAAATCCGCGTCTGTATCTTCTAATTTTTTAAGCGTTTCTTTTTTCCGCTTTTTGAATTTGGAGATACCGGCCGCTTCTTCAAACAGCATTCTTCGGGAATTGTCACGGTCGTTTAAAAGATCGTCTACCATTCCAAGTTCGATGATCGCGTAACTGTTGGATGCTACCCCGGTATCCAGGAACAAGTTGGTGATGTCTTTTAGTCGGCAGGCCACGCCATTTAATAAATATTCACTTTCCCCCGAGCGGTACAAACGCCTGGTAATTGTGATTTGAGAATATTCAGTTGGCAAAATGTTCTTTGTGTTGTTGATTGTCAGAGAAACTTCAGCCATTTGCTGCGCAGAACGTTGGCTGGTGCCGTTGAAAATGACATTTTCCATTTTCTCTGAGCGTAACGCGCTCGTTTTTTGCTCGCCTAATACCCAGCGAATAGAGTCCACCACATTGGATTTTCCGCAACCATTTGGCCCAACAATGCCTGTGATTCCTTCGTCAAAATTGATGACGATTTTATCTGCAAAACTTTTAAACCCTTTGATCTCCAGCTTCGATAGTTGCATTTCTTGATTTTATCAATGTTTCCAGTTTCTGGTTCCCGGTTTGTAGTTGTCGGTTTTTTTAACCTGCAACTGGTAACTGGCGGCCAGGAACTTTTTTAAAGATGGCAAAGATAACTTTCGGTTTGGCATTTGAAAAACTACCTATTCCCAAACCATTCACATTTTATCCATGTTTAAATTGTATTGAAAACCGCTTTTTTTAACAAAATAATCAATACATTTGGTCTGAATGGATAATCTTCAGTTTTGGATTTGGCTAATCGTGATCATCGTCACGTTTATTGCGCGGGCAAAGAAAAAGAAGCCCGAGGGTGATTCTACCACTTTTGGAGGCGACCCCATTGACAGGCGTACTTCACCTGTAGACAAACCTATTTCATTCGAGGACTTATTGCGTGAAATTCAGGCGTCTAAGGCACCTCAACCTGCTCCAATACCTAAAAAAAAGCAGGAATACGTTGACTATGATGATGAGTTGGAAGAAGAACCAGTTGCCGAGCGAGTAGATTATTCTAAGCGCGACCAGGACAGCACCTTTCAAACGTATGAGCGGGCAAAACAAGACGCGTTCAACAGAGCTTCGCTGGAAGAGACCATGAAAATAGAGGACACAGTCGTTCGATTTGGTCAATTCAAAGGCTATCAACAAGATAAAGAGGTAAATGTGCTGGCAGAATATGTGAAAGATTTGCAGGATCCGGCTGGATTTAAGAAAGCTTTTATCCTGAGTGAGGTATTGAACAGGAAGTTTTAAAATTTTTTGAAGTAAATAGTATACGGATGGTGTGAAGCGGCTGCCTCAAACAGCTGATTTTTTGAGTTTAAGCCATCTTTATTGGAATTTGTGGTTACAATACATTTTCGAATTTGATTTAGAGTGGCACAACTAGTGTTAATGAAATTGCATAAGTATGAAGTTAAGGTTTTACGTTTTAGTACTATTCTTTCAATTGGCAACATCGATCAATGTTAGGTCTTTGGCTAATTACCCCGAGTGTTCATTGAAAGTAACGGTTGAGCAAATGGATGCAACTGACGGCAAAAAAGGGCAATTCAAACTTTTGCCATCTGGTGGGAAGTCGCCCTATAAATTTGTGGTTTATAAAAGCTCTGGTCATTTGGTTTCTGAGGATTTTGATAAATCTGTATTTGACGACATGAATCCTGGTACCTACCACGCGATAGTGGTAGACGAGAAGGGATGTAAAAATCAACTTGAAATCCAACTGAAGTGAGAGCTTTTTTTTCAACTGCAAAATTGTGGGCGCGAGTTTTCAGCCTAGTCATTGCCACTTTTTCTGCCCCGGAGTTAGTGGCGCAAACTACGACATACATACAGGGGAGTCTTCGGGTAAATGTTTTTGTGTCTAATCCATGCAATGGAAGCAGCAATGGATTCATTAGGTTCTCTGTTTTACAGACCAGCGATGGGCAGCCTGGAATACTTCAGCTTATTTTACCTGCTACTGGCGGCAATCCCAATTTTTTTGGACCACAGTCAATTTCAGTTGGCAGCAGTTTTGTTTTCAATGTGCCACTAACCCTTCCCGCAGATAGTTATGATTTCGTTATCAGGGATACTCCAAACGTAGATATCATCAACACATTCGGCCCTCCACCGCCTGTTACTTTAACTTCGTTGCCGAATTTGGTTATTAACCAAAACACATTGACAAATAATTCTAGTTGTGCCAGCCCCGATGGGCAGGTCGTTGGCTCAATTTCGGGTGGTTCGCAGGCCTTGCCAGGAGGTGGATCATACACCTATACTTGGACAAGTTCAAACGGCTTGGCCGGCCTTCCTCTTACCAACAATAATTTCAATGGCTTAAGCAATTTGAATTTAGCCACTTTGCTTAGCATACCGGGATTGCCGGGTGGGACTTATACTCTTAATGTGACTGATAATTTCTCGTCCTGTTCGCAGAGCCGTAACTTTATTATCACCGATCCTTCTCCATCTTTGTTTAGCATCACCTCTGGTTCTGGAACCGCCTGCTCCGGAGCAAATTTTACTGTGACGCTCAACGGAACAGACAGCGCTCCAACCAATTATGAAATTCTCCGAAACGGTGCGCCTACCGGCCTTATTTTTCCGGGTACTGGCGGAGGTTCTTTCAATATGACGTTTGCCACCATTGGCTTTACAAATGGAGATGTTTTAACCGTGCGAGCAACTAATGGATTTTGCACACCCCGACTAATGACCGGTTCGGTTGTATTAAATATTGCATCCTCTCCAACTTCAGCCACTCTAAACGGAACTACTACTATTTGCGCGGGTCAATCGACCAATATTTCCGTTGCAATAGTTGGTGGCACTGCGCCATTTAGTTTTACAATTACTGGCTTGGGTCCTGTTGCAGGCTATGCACCGGGCGCGCCCATTTCTGTCAGTCCATTGACAACTTCAATTTACACTCTGTCAGGGTTAGTGACAGATGCCAATGGATGTACTGTGGCTGGCTCTGGCAATGCGGCCGTAACTGTCAATCCAACTCCAACAGCGGTCGTTAGCGCACTTCCAGGTACGCTGTGTACGGGATCAAGCAGCACATTAACTTTTAACCTAACAGGCTCTGGTCCATTTAACGTTGGTTATTCAGATGGGTTTACCACCTTCAATCTCTCCGGCATTCCCAACGGACATACCGTAGTCGTTACACCCGTTATCACTAGTACCTATACAATAACTAGTATCACCGATGCTACTGGTTGTATTGGACTTCCCGGCTCTGCAACAACTATAACTGTAAATCCAGCTCCAGTATCAGCTTTGCTAACGGGCACCGCTACAATTTGTGCGGGTCAATCTACTAACTTAATAGTAACCATAGCTGGGGGAACACCTAATTATGGTTTTACGATTACGGGACTGGGACCGATCGGAGCCTATACTTCGGGCAGTGCGATTTCGGTGAGCCCCGCTGTTACCATGACTTACACTTTGGCTGGCTTAGTTACGGATGCGAATGGTTGTACAGTGGCAGGTTCAGGCAGTGCGTTAGTGACTGTGAATCCATTACCAACAGCGACAATTTCCTCATTACCGGGTTCATTGTGTACAGGAGGCAGCAGTACATTGACATTTACCTTAACAGGAACGGGTCCATTCACGGTAGGTTATAGCGATGGGTCGACCACTTTTACCTTGCCTGGTATTTCAACGGGCCATACAGTAGTTGTCAATCCAGTAGTTACTACTACCTATACGATTACAAGCGTGTCAGATGCGACCAGTTGTGTTGGAGTTGGAGGTTCATCTACAACAGTGACAGTTAATCCATCACCGACAGCTGCTAATTTGAGTGGAGCAGCTGCGATCTGTGCGGGTCAGTCTACTAATTTGTCCGTTGCTATCACGGGCGGAGTTGCTCCTTTTAGTTTTACGCTTACCGGTTTTGGTGCAGTGACGGGGTATACCTCAGGTAGCCCAATTGCAGTGAGTCCGTTGGCAACTACTACTTTTAGTATAGCTGGCTTGGTAACGGATGCGAATGGTTGTACAGTGGCAGGTTCAGGCAGTGCGTTAGTGACTGTGAATCCATTACCAACAGCGACAATTTCCTCATTACCGGGTTCATTGTGTACAGGAGGCAGCAGTACATTGACATTTACCTTAACAGGAACGGGTCCATTCACGGTAGGTTATAGCGATGGGTCGACCACTTTTACCTTGCCTGGTATTTCAACGGGCCATACAGTAGTTGTCAATCCAGTAGTTACTACTACCTATACGATTACAAGCGTGTCAGATGCGACCAGTTGTGTTGGAGTTGGAGGTTCATCTACAACAGTGACAGTTAATCCATCACCGACAGCTGCTAATTTGAGTGGAGCAGCTGCGATCTGTGCGGGTCAGTCTACTAATTTGTCCGTTGCTATCACGGGCGGAGTTGCTCCTTTTAGTTTTACGCTTACCGGTTTTGGTGCAGTGACGGGGTATACCTCAGGTAGCCCAATTGCAGTGAGTCCATTGGCAACTACTACTTTTAGTATAGCTGGCTTGGTAACGGATGCGAATGGTTGTACAGTGGCAGGGTCTGGGAGTGCATTGGTTACGGTCAATGCAGTGCCAGCCTCTCCTGGACCAGGCATAGATACCTGGGTTGGTGATGTTTATTCAGATGCAGGAAATGTTGCTTCTCCGTATGAGAATGGAGTTGATTTTTCGGTCGCCAAATACCGAGGCTTTATTGTAGAATCAGATTTTACTTCGTTTGGTACATCAACCTATAATTCCGCCACGGATGCTTTCGATTTAGATCTATCAAATAATATTCCTTTAGCTGCTGCCACCATTTGCGGTTCCTACTTGAATAACTACAGCATTCGATTTAGAAACACTAGGACCTTTGCCTCTGGGATTTATACATTTAATTTTTCTTCAGATGATGGGGTTAGATTTTTTATTGACAACGTAGCAGTGCCATTAACGAGAGTCTTGGTAACAAGCCCAGCGAATTCATTTACCAACCATTCTTATTTGGGCTACTCTTCCAGTCCTATTTGTTTGACAGGTACACATGACCTGAGGATTGAGTATTTCGAGAACGCTGGTTTTTCGAGATTGACCGCTGATGCTACTTTTCAGCCACTTACTTCTCCAACTGTCACCACGCCAGTGTCTGTTTGTGTAGGCGGTACAGCCCCGACCTTAACCGCTACAACAGTTGATGCGAATGCTACTGGTTTCAATTGGTACTCAAGTACTAATGTACTCTTGTTTACAGGGGCCAGTTTTACACCAAATGGTGCGCAACTCAATTTAGCAGTAGCCGGTGCGACTACATTCAATGTTGCTTCAATTTATAGTTGTGGTGACGGCCCTACAACACCTGTCGTTGTCAATGTCATCAATGGGATTTCTACAGCGCTTGCAGTAGGAGCAACCATTGATCCGGTGTGTATTGGTGGAAGTAGTGCAATTACTGTTGATCTTTCCGAAGCAGGCGTGAGCTATCAATTAAGGACTGGCGTTACCCCGATCGGGAGTGCTGTCATAGGT
>JABFSY010000482.1 GCA_013140395.1 Cyclobacteriaceae bacterium | reverse complement strand
GCATTAGCGCTTGATATACCACTGATCGATGTAAATCATATGGAAGCGCATGTGTTGGCCCATTTTATTGAACAACCTACGCCCTCTTTTCCTTTTCTTTGTTTGACAGTAAGTGGAGGCCATACCCAGATCATACTGGTGGAGGATCACCTTCGGATGCGGGTGCTGGGCGAGACGCAGGATGATGCGGTAGGAGAGGCGTTTGATAAGGCGGCCAAAATGATGGGGCTTCCATATCCTGGGGGTCCGCTAATTGATAAGTATGCACAGTTAGGAAACTCTAAAGCTTTTACATTCTCTGGTACAACAATGCCGGACTTAAACTTTTCATTTAGTGGGATCAAGACTTCTTTATTGTATTTTTTAAGAGATAAGAAAAAGGAAAATCCTGCTTTTGTGGAACAAAACTTGAATGACATATGTGCCAGTCTTCAATCTCAGTTAGTTAAGATGCTCCTTCAAAAATTATTAGTGGCATCAAAACAAACTGGCGTAAAGGAAATAGCCATTGCAGGAGGTGTTGCAGCAAACTCAGGGCTGCGAAATGAACTAAGAGCGCATGCTCAAAAAATGGGCTGGACGGTTTATATTCCTGAATTTCAATATTGCACAGACAATGCGGCCATGATCGCCATGGCAGCACATTTTAAATTCGTTAAGGGTATCTTTTGCGAAATGGACATTTCACCGACAGCAAACATGGCAATTAAAAGTTATTGAAATGGTTGAGGGCTAACAGAAAACGCAGCCATTCCCCGCGAATCCCATGTCATAGCAAAAAATAAAAAACCAGCACATGAAATCAAATTTTAAACCTGGCGATCAAAAAACGTTTAAAAAGTGTGTGACTGAACATGATTTGGCAGCTTTTCACGGAGAGTTGCTACACGCAGTGTGTTCCACTTTTTCGCTGGCAAGAGACTTTGAGTGGGCTTCCAGACTTTTTTTTATAGAAATGAAGGAGGACGATGAAGAAGGTGTTGGCACGTTTTTGAGTATTGATCACAAAAGCCCGGCTTTTGTGGGAGAAGAGATTACCTTTACTGCCACGATCGTTAAGTTGGAAAAAAACGAACTTACCTGCACGATCGAATCGAGTGTTAATGGTCGACTTATAGCTGTGGGTACTACCGGTCAAAAAATGTTGAAAAAAGACAGACTTAAGAAGTTGTTCACAAAGCCGATCTCATGAAATCACGATTTACCAATGATATCAATATCAAGAATAGGCAGGCTTCTTTTCAGTATGAATTGATTGAAAAATTTGTGGCGGGCATTGCGCTGATGGGCACTGAAATAAAATCAATCAGAGAAGGTAAAGTGAACCTACAGGATGGCTATTGTTTTTTTAATAATGGGCAAGTTTTTGCTAAGGGAATCAACATTACACCTTATGCACAAGGCACGCATTACAACCACGAGGCGGCACGAGAAAGGAAATTATTATTAAAAAAATCAGAAATTAGTAGGTTGGAAGGGAAAGTGGAAGAGAAAGGATTGACACTTGTACCCACTCGCTTATTTATCAACGAGCGCGGGTTCGCCAAGCTGGAGATTGCCTTAGCAAGAGGCAAGAAAACGCATGATAAAAGAGAGAGCATTAAAGAACGCGATGTAAAACGGGAACTTAGTAAATTGAAAATCAGATAGCATGGAAGTCAGTTATGGAGTTTGCCGGTTGTCAGTGGTAAGTGTTCGAAAAGAGCAGAGTCACCAATCGCTACAAGTAACCCAGTTGTTGTTTGGCGATCATTATATGGTAACTGATGATGGTGGCGATGGTATTTGGCTGCGGATATCAATCTATTTTGATGGCACCGATGGCTGGATTGAACGGAAACAGCATCACGCGATCTCTCAGGAGTATTTTGATCAAATCAACACGACTGATTTTAAAATCACGACCGATATATGCTCTACGATCCTGTACAAGAAGTCGCCCATCGCCATTTTATTAGGTAGCATCGTTCCCATTTCACAATCCGAGTTATTCAAAATGGACGAGCAATTTGCCTTTAATGGAGAGTCCAAAAGCTTGGGTCAGAAGCGTGATTTTGAATTTTTGAGAACAGTTTCATTGAAGTATCTGAATGTTCCAGAACAGGAGGGCGGTAAATCTCCATTTGGTGTTGACGGGGCTGGATTGGTGCAAGCGGCCTTTAGAATTAGCGGCTATTCTATCTCTCGTTCTCCGGAAAAGCTAATAAAGCAGCAAAAGCCAGTGAAGAGTATTGACGATGTGAAACCGGGAGACATCGCATTCTTCGCTTCGCGCAAAGAAGGGAAACTAAAAACCGGATTGTTGCTCGAAGAAAATAGGGTGCTGCATGCAGATGGTCGAGTTAAGATTGATCATTTGTTGGAGGATGGCGTGTTGGATATTGAGACCAAGATTTTCACGCACGAACTCAAATCCATTATTCGAATATTGAACGATTAGCCTTAGACGTTGTTTACAACTGTAAATCGTTTTATCTTACTGCTTGAATTGAGCATTGGATGCTAGATATTCACGTCATTTCATAGCATAATAAAAGCATTGCAGATGAACAGTCGAGTATTGGTTTTAAATCAAGACTTCAGTCCATTGATGGTTTGCTCGGTAGAGCGGGCGTTTATTCTCGTCTACCTAAACAAAAGCGAGCTAGTAAGGCCGGCTAATGGGTATCGGTTGAATACAGTTACGCGGAGCTTTCAAATGCCCTCCGTTATTCGGCTCAATAGGTATGTCAACGCTCCATACAAAGGAGTTAATTTAACCCGCCAGAATATTTTTAAAC
>JABFSY010000427.1 GCA_013140395.1 Cyclobacteriaceae bacterium | reverse complement strand
GAGAAGCTGGTGTCGGGGGGGTAGATCGGTATGAGGACATCAAAAAGAAGGACCTCGTACATGAAGACTTCCTTATCAAATTGCATGAGCGAGTAGATAAGTTAAAGCGCAAAGTATACATTGAATCAAAATCACAAGACGATGTAATTGCTTTAGCCGAAAACAAAGAAAAGTTATTTGCAGCAATCCCTGCTATTCAACCCGTTGCCAACAAAGAATTGATCGCACTCGCATCTGGTTTCGGCATGCGTATTCACCCTGTATACAAAGTCCGAAAGATGCATACTGGCGTAGATTTTGCCGCAGCAATTGGCACTCCAATTTATGCAACTGCCGATGGTGTGGTAGACAAATTGGAAGTTAGCTTTAGTGGCTATGGAAAACAACTCGAAATAGATCATGGCTTTGGTTATCGCACACGGTTTGCACACATGCACGGTTTTGCCGTTCGTTTTGGACAAAAAGTAAAAAGAGGTGACCTAATTGGGTATGTTGGTGAAACCGGGCTGTCCACAGCTCCTCATTTGCACTATGAAGTTTTTGTTAACGGCATTCATGTAAATCCAATTCATTATTTCTTCAATGACCTCAACGCCAAAGAGTATGAAAAGATCATCGAGCTGGCGTCAGTTGAGAATCAGTCGTTAGGAATGTAAATATGTTTAAAACCTTTTTTAAGGTCGTTTGTTTTATTTGAATGCAACGCCTTTACATTCTACTTTCTGCTTTCCTTTTATTGATGTCTCACCATTCATTACTCGGTCAGGGATGCAGCGATTCTGGGTTTTGCACTATGGGCGCCTTAAAACCGGATCAACCATTTTCAAAGAAAGCAACTATCAGACTAAACTCGGTTGAACTAACTCAACATTTTGGGCTCACCAAGTACAATGACCAGATACATTCTACTTTTGTCGATGCAAACATTAGCATTGGATCAAAGACCAACTTTCATGCTCGGCTGCCTGCTTACACTATTATTGCGGGAAAAATGCCAACTACAAGCGGGTGGGGTGATCTTTTCTTGAACCTATCAAGGAAGGTAGTTTCTACAGACCAATATCAAATTCACGTGAGTCTAGGCGCAAAAATCTACACAAGTCAGCCTGACAAAAGGTCTAGTGACGGGTTGCCTATGCCGCTTTACCAGCAAACCACCTACGGATCAAACGATCTGAATGGAGGAATCAGTTTTCTAAACCGGCAGTGGATGTTTTCCTTGGGTTACCAACGTGCACTTAACCAAATCAGAAATGAGTTCACTAGTGAACAATGGGTCGGCCACTCATTGTATGATGTTGTCAAAGTGTATGATCGCTCTTCAGGATTACAACGTGGCGATGACTTAATGGTGCGCGCAGAGCGAAATTTTAGACTTTCCCGATTCAATTTTTATGTTGGAACACTAAATCTCTGGCGGGTAACGCAAGATAAAACATTGAATGAAAGCGGACAGTTAACCTCCGTTGAGGGCTCACAAGGTCTCGCGAGTAACCTCCTTATTGGAGGTGGTTTTCAATTCAATTCTCGTTCAGGAATTCGTCTACTTACGTCTACCAGACTGAAAGAACGAGACGCAAATCCTGACGGACTATCCAGAGATTTTATAGCTCAAATCTCTTACATCCTCAGATTTTAAGAGTATCAATAAAATAAACATTGCTGAAAATATTCACTATTTTAGTGCGATGTTTTTGAGAGCATGAGATCGATCATCTGTTTATTTTTGATTGTTGGATCTATCCCCTACCCTATCTACTCTCAAGGTTGCAGCGATGCAGGTTTTTGCACCATGGGTGCGATGAAGCCCGATCAACCTTACAATAAAAAGTTGGAGTTTAAACTCCGCACCGTGGAATTGAGTTTTTATCGAGGCACCACTACCCTCACACCTATTGTCTATGTAACCACGGTCGATCTAAATTTTAGTTTGAACAGACGAAATACGTTGCAAGTTAAATTACCCTTTCAGTTTGTGGAAGGACGCTTGGCATCCACCTCATCCTTGGGAGATATCTCTCTTTGCCTCACACGCAATCTCTTTTCTTCTGATCGATTTGATATTAACCTTTCTTTTGGGGGCAAAATTCCTACCAATTCTTCCAATAAAAACACTCAAGGATTGCCACTGCCCATGTACTACCAAACCAGTTTGGGTACGTATGATGCGATAGCAGGTCTCTCGTTAGTTAGCCGCAATTGGTTATTTGCAACCGGTATCCAAGTTCCACTAAATCAGAATAGCAATGAATTCATATGGTCGGCTTGGGATGGCACAGAGGAGGAAGCCTATGTAGATAGGTATGCACAAGCAAAAGACCTGAAGCGTGGGATTGACGTAATGCTGCGGGTTGAGAGGAATTTTCGGTTGTCTCGTTTTAATTTTTCCATTGGATTGTTGCCTATCTATCGAGTTACACGAGATGAATTCACAAATTCCAGAGGTCAACGAGTTGTTACCGACCAGGCCATGGGACTCGCTTTATCAGGTATTGTTACCGGTGGATACAGTTTCAATACCCAATCCGGACTTCGGCTTTTGCTCGGACACAAAATTGTTCAACGAGAGCTAAATCCTGATGGACTTACCCGCGAGTTTGTTAGTTCTCTTACCTATATCCATAGATTCTGATGAAACAATTTCTATTATTCTGTTTCATACTTACTTTTTATGGGTCTTTGGCTCAAAAGAATCTAAAAAAAATAGATTCGCTTGTAAAAGTAGTAGCATATAAAGAAGCATTGCAACTTTTAAGGACTGTCAAAGAAAAGACACCTAATGAT
>JABFSY010000179.1 GCA_013140395.1 Cyclobacteriaceae bacterium | reverse complement strand
ACCTACTTCGTGGAAATTCTCATTGATGGGAAGCACCGGTTTCAGAGTGCCTAACTTTGATGATCTTACAAAAGTGTTTGATACGCAAACCGGCACGTCAACTTCTGCAGGCACACTCGTGTTGCCGAATTCAGACTTAGGGCCGGAACGGACTATCAATGCGGACTTAGCCGTGACTCGTTTCTTTGGTTCAAAAGCGAGACTAGAGGCCGTAGGGTTTTATACAAAATTCCTGGACGCGATAGTCGTGAGACCTTCCGCGTACAACGGCCAATCTACCATCACCTACAACGGATTTCCCGCCAATGTATTTACAAGTCAAAATGCAGCAGAAGCATATTTATATGGCTATACTGTTGGTGGAAGATTTGACTTTACCCCGAAACTTTCGCTGACAGGCTCTTATAACTTTACCTATGGGCGCATTTTAAATCTCGGTAGCGCTGAAACACCTTTGGATCATATTGCTCCCGCGTTTGGAAGAGGAGGAATACTCTACGCAACTAAAAAAGTTCGAACAGAAGCTTTTCTAAGTTTCAGTTTAGAAAAAAGTTTGGGTGACTACAGTAATAGTGGAGAAGATAATCTTCAATATGCAACACCTACCGGCATGCCAGGATGGTACACCATTAATCTTCGTGGCTCTTTTGAAATTAGTAAGAACCTTGCCGTGCAAGCAGGTATTGATAACTTACTGGACATGCAATACCGAACTTTTGCGTCAGGCATCAATGCCCCCGGAAGGAATATTTTCGCAACTCTAAGAGTGAAGTTCTGATTGTTTGTTTTCGATCTTGTGCCTTCGTGTCTTAGTGATGAGGTCTTTACCACTAAGGCACAAAGACAAAATCTAATTCTTAAACCGAAGTTTAAAGAACAATAAGATCCCGGCCAAAATTAATGTGAGCAAATTGGCAGCAATCACGGGTATATCGTTTACCAAAATACCATACGCTAACCACATCGCTACACCTAAACAGAAAAGCGAAAACATACCGAGTGATAAGTCTTTGGCAGAGCGGCTCTTCCACGTCTTAATAACTTGGGGAAGGAACGCAATCGTGGTGAATGCACCAGCCGCAAGACCTAGAAGTTGAGTTGGGTTCATTAAATTGTATTTTGACTAAGATACAAAGCTAACTTATCGAGTTGATGAAAATTCAACAATGTAATTTTTTCAACAATTGAGACGATTAAACCGATTGCGGAAAATTCTATTGAACCTACTCGGTGCGTTCATTTCCAAATATTTCTTCGTAACCCCCAGGCTACAGCTAGCAGGACTAAAATAGACGCAAACCATGCTGCGATATTTGGCTTCTTGGTCTCCGCAAAAAAAGTGTAATCCTTAAAAGCAAATTTCAAGTATGAAGGCTTCCAGTAAAACTCGTTGCCAGCTACAGAATCTGCATTATGCTTTACGATTTGACCATCCAATACAATGGTATGCCTGTATTTTCCCTCGCTTGCCCACGATATAAAATTGAATTTGCTTTCTGCCCATGCCTTTCTGGTTCTATATTCTGCCGAAGAAACATTAATTCCTATTCCCAGGCTATCAAGTAATGAAGGCCAAGGGTCATTATCTAACTTACTATCTTTCTCAAACAATAATTTATAAATCGATTCTTGATGCTTTAGCAATTTTTCCTTTTGTGCTGCGTTCGCTAAGCCAATCAACAATTGAAAATACTCTTCAAAATAGGCTCGGTTAGCATAGTGATCAAAAATTCGCTCATTCAGTTTATTTAGAAACAGACTGTCAGCCTTTGAGATTGGATTACCCTCTGCTGGAAGGTTATCAATAAATTGAAAATCCACTTCCGTTAGATAGTCATTTGCAGAAAGTTTAAAACGGTTAATTGCATGGTAGGTATCTGAATAGTAATAGGTAGTATAAAACCACCGAAACTTTTTCTCAAACTTGCTGGTAAGGCGAAACAAAGAATCGGACGGGGTTGCCAACTCATTATTTGAAACGTCTGCGGACTGAAACGATTTGCTAAATGAGTAAGTATATTTTAGTTCGTTTTTGCTTTTGCTTGAATCTTCCTTAGAAGTAGTGGTAGACTGAGTCGAATCGACTGATACTTCCCAACCCTGTTCTGCTCCAATACCAAAATAATTCTTAGTTTCTTGTTTTGATTGTTTTGTGAATAAAATGATTGTTTTGTCTAAACTTCCATCTTCGCGAACAATTGCTTTTGTTTCAACACGGTGCTCACATGATGGAAAAAGTGAAAAACAAAACAAGCAGAATAAACCGGATCCGACTTTATAATTTTTCATTGTATTGAGTTAATTGTAAATTTTTTTACTTTCTGATATCGTTGATAATAGGTTACTTTTTTTGGTGTATTCCTTATTTCGTCATACTTCTTAATAAAGGCGACACTATTAAGAACAACCACTTTCCCTCTGGGGAAGTGTTTCGTCAATTGGTTTGAGTCGGGGAGGTTTTCCCAAATAAAAAGTACAATTAATATCATCGATGCAAGACGTAATGAGTTCTGTAGCCATACATTATCCAACACATCTAACAAATGATTTTTCCAAGATTGATTCTGAGGAGGAAGTGCGTCCATAATTCGATTGGTAAGTGCTGCCGCATTTTTCGGCTCGGGAATGATGGGTGTTGCTTGTTTCAAAATCTGACTAACTGCCTGCATTTCCTCATAGAGCCTTCTGCAATCAGCACATGTTTGCATATGACTGTTCAACCCAGCCTTCTCTGCCGATGAGAGCTCAACATATACCCAAATATTTTCTTCGCACTCTTGACAATTCATATTTTTAACATTTTCAATATTGCTTCTTAATAAACTCCTGCACTTTTTTACGAGCGTGGTACAAATTACTCTTAACCTGATCTTCGTTCATTGACATCAGATGACAAATCTCTATTGGTTCTAAGTCCTCCATTTCACGCAATACGTAAATCATTTTTTGCTTACCTGTCAATTGTTCAATAGCCAATTGATGTACCTGTGCCAATTCCTTTCCGTTTAGTTCTTCCAAGGGGGTGCCGATTCCTCCGTGTTGAAGGGAGGCACCGTATGGTACTTGAAACAACTTATTTCGATGCGCGGAGCTTTTCTTATGATCTAAACAGTGGTTCGCCAAAATGCGATACAGCCACGTGCTCAGTTTTATTTCAGGCCTATACTTCGAGAAATTTCGCCACAGCTTAACAAATGTTTCCTGGACAGCATCTTCTGCGTCCGCCTCGTTGACCAAATACCGATATGCTACCCCGTATAAAAATCCCTGATATGATTCTACGACATACCTGAAGGACTGCCGATCACCCGCCATGGCTTTACTGATCAGTGCTGGGTCAAGTTGTTTAAGCATTTCCTACTTTGATACTGATACGAGTAAAGTAGCTGAAAGTAAAATGGATGATAAAAGATTCTATTGGCAGGCTAGAGGCTTGTACAATCGCTCATTTCAATGCTTGTTCACAAATCAATGCGCCTCCAGCCAATTCTTGCCCACACCTACTTCCACCTCCATAGGCACATCCAAAATAACAGCAGATTTCATAAGTTCTTTGATCTTGGGCTTCACAATTTCAATCTCGTCTTGATGAAGGTCGAACACTAATTCATCATGCACCTGCAAAATCATTTTCGTTTGCAGCTTTTCCTTTTGCAGCCAACGGTGAATGTTGATCATGGCAATTTTGATAATGTCTGCGGCACTACCTTGAATAGGCGCATTGATGGCGTTACGCTCAGCAAAACCACGAGTGGAGATGTTGCGTGAATTGATGTCGCGTAGGTACCTTCTTCTCCCTAAGATCGTTTCTACATATTCCTTCTCGCGAGCCAGGTTGATACTATCGTCCATATACCTTTTGATGGCAGCGAACTCTTTAAAATACGATTCTATAATTTCAGCCGCTTCCGTTCTGGAGATGTTGAGATTCTGCGCCAAGCCAAATGCCGTACTGCCATATAAAATTCCAAAATTCACTTCTTTTGCCTTACGCCTCATATCGGGCGTTACCTTGTCAATTTCTACTTTGAAAACTTTAGCAGCGGTTGTGGTGTGAATGTCTCGTCCTAATCGAAATGCTTCAATCATCGTTTCGTCTTTTGCAAACGAAGCTGCAATGCGTAATTCGATTTGCGAGTAATCGGCAGACATGAAAAGAAAATCTTTACTGCGTGGCACAAAGGCACTGCGTATTTGTCTTCCTTTCTCTGTGCGAATGGGAATGTTTTGTAAATTGGGATTATTCGAACTTAATCTTCCTGTTGCAGCGACTGCCTGTCGGTAATCTGTATGTACCCGGTGATCGAATTGACTTACCATTTTTGGAAGTGCGTCTACATACGTGGATCGCAGTTTTTCATATTCACGATAGTCTAATATCTTCTTGGCGATTTCGTGTTCGTCTGCCAATTTGGATAAAACCTCTTCGCCTGTCGCGTACTGACCCGTTTTTGTCTTTTTGGTTTTGTCCATCAGCTTCATCTTGTCGAACAGGATTTCGCCTAGTTGCTTCGGAGAGCCAATGTTAAATTCCTGCCCGGCTATTTCATAAATTTCCTTCTGTACTTTTTCGCTGTCTCTTCTCAACGCTTCAGACATCACCTGAAGGGCTTGTTTATCTAGAGCCACTCCTTCAAACTCCATTGCAACCAGCACGTGTAGCAACGGCATCTCCACATCACGCATCAGGCGCGAGTGACCTCGCTTCTCCAACTCCTTCTGCAATTTTATCTTCAACTGAAGCGTTTGGTCTACGCGCTCAAAGCGTGCGTGTGCATCTGTTTCGAGGGAAAGTTGATACCCCAGGTATTGATTGCAAATGATTCCCAAATCGTGTGAAGCTTCCGGCTCAATCAAATAATGAGCGAGCATCGTATCGAAGAGGGTGCCTTTCACTTCTATCCCTGATTTTTTTAATGCAAGAATCGGTAACTTAATATTGTGGCCCACTTTAACGATAGCCTCATCTGCAAACACTTCGCGAAATGCAGAAACTGATCTTTGTTCGAGTTCAAATGCCTCCGCTGGAGCTGGGGAAATGAGCAAACCTTTGATCACGAAATCAAAATGCTCTGCTTGGTCAGTGAATACTTCAAATGAAAACTCCTTCTGTAATTTAAGTCTTGCGGCTAGTTGAGTTGCCTCCTCTTCATTGAGTTTTTTGTAGTTCACAGAAGATTGGTCGAATATTTTTCTTTCAATCTCTTCAACGACAACAGCTGATGTCTCCCCCCCCCCAAACATGGAAAGCTGTGCTGGTTTTACTGCTGCCACTGGCGTGCTGACAACCGAGGATCCTGCTGTTGTTGCAAAAATCCGAGGCGCCATCGTCTTAAACTCTAAGTCTTCGATAATCGGCTTTAGTTTTTCAGCATCCGGGCCAGAATACTCTAGGTCCTTTTCATTCCACTCCACTGGGACGTCTAAAATAATGGTCGCCAATTTCTTGGAAAGAATGGCCTGGTCGCCAAATTGCTCTACTCGTTCCTTCAATTTTCCTTTCAGTTCGCTGGCATGTGCAATAATGTTCTCGACACTCTTGTATTGCTTCAGAAGTTCGGCTGCCGTTTTGGGCCCTACACCAGGTATTCCCGGAATATTATCGGAGGTGTCGCCCTGCAAACCAAGGATGTCAATTACCTGAAGTACATTTTCAATGTCCCACTTTTCACACACCTCTTTCGGGCCGAGAATATCCACCGAGTTGCCCATGTAGGCTGGTTTGTACAGCAAAATTTTGTCGGTGACTAATTGACCAAAGTCTTTGTCAGGCGTCATCATATAAACAGTGAACCCTTCTCGTTCGGCTTTCTTGGCAATGGTGCCGATGATGTCGTCTGCTTCATAGCCATCCATTTCTAGAATAGGGATGTTGAAGCCTCGGATAATGTCCTTTACTTTAGGTACACCCGCTCGAATATCTTCAGGCGTTTCTTGCCGGGTGGCTTTGTATTCTGTAAAAATCTCATCACGGAAAGTTTTGGCTGACGAATCAAATGCAACCGCAATATGCGTTGGCTTCTGCTTTTGCAAAACCTCTAGTAACGTGTTGGTGAAGCCAAATGGAACAGAGGTGTTAATCCCTTTGGAGTTGATCCGTGGGTTTTTGGTAAAAGCAAAATGGGCACGGTAAATTAATGCGTACGCATCGAGTAGGAATAGTTTCTTTTCAGGCATTTTCAGTTTGGGAACGACTCGCAAGTTAAAAAAGAAGCAGGAGAAAAATATTACCAAAAAAACGTACCTTTTGTGCCATGCAAAAGTTCGTTCTATGCTTTTTGATACTTATTCTGGCCACGGCTGAGGTTTGTTCTGGGCAAACCAAAGTCATTGATAGTCTCCAGCGGTTTATTGAAAAACACTCACGCGACACTAATGAAATACGGGCGCTCGACCATCTTGGCTCTGAATTTATGCGTAAAGACATGAACAAGGCAAAGTTCTATGTATACCAACAAATAGCTTTGGCAAAAGATTTGCAAACCGATTTTGGCTTGGCAGCCGCCTATTCAGGATTAGTGGCTATTCATCAAAACGAAGGCACCATTGACAGTGCACAATACTATCTTACGCTACTTGAAATATTGGCTAAGAATCCAGCTAACAAGAAAGCGGCAGTGAACTATGCTAATTCAGCGGGGCTCTTTTACAAAAATCAAGGCAACATAAAGGACGCGCTACCTTATCTGTTAGAGGCTCTTCGGCTATTACAAAATGGTGATAAGACAGCACGGGCAGGCCAAACACTCAATGTGGGCAATGCCTATTACAATTTGGGCGATTTAAAAAATGCTGCTGACTATCACCTTAAGGCACTTGTATTATTTGAGGAAGTGAAAAACAAGCGTGGCCAATCTTTTTGTTTCAATAGTCTGGGCAATGACTATCTTGATCTTAAACAATATGAAACAGCAGAGAAATACTTTTTCCAATCTGAGAAATTAAAGGAGGAGTTGGGTGATAAAAGAGGGGTGCTTACGTCCTGGATGAGTTTAGGCGTAGTCTATCAGCAAACCAATAAAGCAGATCTCTCCATGCTTTATTTCAACAAGGCACTGGAGCGAGCCAGAGAACTTAAGCTATCACTAGAGGAATCTCGATTACTTTTTAATATGGGGTCATTGCTAAAGCAAACGAAGAAGAATGAAGAGGCGGCTAAAAAATTTTCAGGGGCTTTGGTATTAGCAAGGCAATCGGGCGACAGTGCTTTAGTCTCAAGAATTAAGACTTACTTCATATCCATGCAGAATGAGGCGCAAAAAGAAGTTAAAGAAGAACAAACCCTTCTACAGAATATTAAAATTTCCCTGGAAAGTGGAGCGCTGGATAATACCGCTGAAGGCCATTTTGAATTAGCTAAATGGTATGAGTCGCGCAAACAGTTTGATAAGGCTTTTGAGAATCTAAAACTGGCTCAACAACTTACTGACTCCATAAAAGGCAGCCAAGTAATCTTTCAACTAAAAAGACTGGAAGAACAATACAACACCGATAAGAAGGAGAAGGAAATTGCGCTGCTCAAAAAAGATCAGGAGCTACAGACTGTAACACTTAGTCGACAACGAGTAATTATTACATTAGGAATTATCGCATTTATTTCAGCCTTAATTATTGCTGGTCTGCTAATAAATCGTTTTCGGGTGATGAACCGCTCAAAACGGTTACTTGAAATTGAAAAAGTGCGCAACAATATTGCCCGTGATTTGCATGACGATATGGGCTCTGCCCTATCCAGTATCAACATTCTAAGTCAGGTGGCGCTTGTAGAAAAAAATGGAAACACCCAAAGCTATCTGCAGCGAATTGGAGATCAGTCGGCTCGCATGATGGAAGACATGGGAGATATGGTGTGGTCCATTAACCCGCGAAATGATTCGATGAGTCAGGTTCTGATTCGCATGAGAGAGTTTGCCTCAGAAATATTCGAACTAAAAAACATCGAGTATCAGTTTACTGACAATGGTAAGGAGCATTTTACATTAAATGCGGAACAACGAAAAAATCTATTTCTGATCTATAAAGAAACCATCAACAATGCTGCCAAGTATAGCCAAGCTGACAAAATTGAAATCAATCTTCGCCAACAAGATCATTTCTTAGTCATGTCCATTAAAGACAATGGCCAAGGCTTTGACGAACAAAAAATAAAAGCGGGCAACGGACTGCGCAACTTACGGGAGCGGGCAAAAGAGATAAGCGCCACATTCGAGTTGAAAAGTACAGTGGGTGCTGGAACTGAAGTAAACCTAAAAGTGCCCCTCGCATGATGATGCGATACCGTTGCATATAAGTAATGGTGATATTTACAGTCGTAATATGAAGCCGCATTCTATTTTACTCTACGAAGACAATCAGCTGCTGAGCGAAAGTATTCAGTCTATGCTGAGGTTAAACATCAATCTCAAACTGCTTGGAGCCTATGAAAATCCAATGCAGGTAAATAGTCACTTAGAAAGCAAAAAGCCAGATTTATTACTCATGGATATTGATATGCCAGGCATGACAGGCATTGAAGCCGTGGCCAAGGTTCGCGCTGTTAATAAAGATATTCCTATTCTCATGCTCACCGTGTTTGACGATAACCAACACGTTTTTGATGCCATCTGTGCGGGGGCTTCGGGTTATTTGTTGAAGAAGCACATTTCCGCTAAACTGTTTTCCTCCATTGAAGAAGTGATCGAGGGCGGAGCACCTATGTCGCCCAGCATTGCACGCATGGTATTGAGTTCGATGCAAACAAAGACTGCTGTTGAAAATCCCTATCAACTAACGCCAAAGGAGAAAGAGGTATTGACCTCGCTCAGCAAGGGCAACAGTTATAAAATGATTGCGTCCGAACATGAAATCAGTTTGGATACCGTGCGCTCTCACATTCGGAAAATTTACGAGAAGCTGCATGTGCATTCACAAACCGAGGCGGTGAGCAAAGCGATTAATGAAAAACTGGTTTAGCATGAAAAACCGGATCGAATTAATAAACACAATTATGATTGGCTCTCTCCTACTTGTCGATTGCTCCGTCAAGGAGAAAACAGAAAGGGACCAAAACGCCAAATACAGCAGCCCGCTTACAAACAACCTATCTCCTACTCCAAGTGAGTCGCCCCAAACTGTAGACTCAAGTGATTTTGGAAAATTTATTCAACTATTCAATTCACCGGGAACCGAAATCTCATCGGACATTCTCTCTGCTTTGTCAGTGGACAACGAGGCTGGCGGCTATACTTCTAAGGAAATCCTTGAAAATGACTCTATCATTCTTGTTCTATTTAACCATATGAAGCAAGTAGGGCCCGGCATAGACGAGTTGCATGCTGCCACATTTTCAAAAGATGGAGCTTTGATTGAGGAATCTTTGCTCGGAAGTTCTTACCCCTCTTCTGGTCCGGATGGAGGTGGTAAAGACTATAACTATCGATATGATGCGCAGCGAAAAATTCTGTATGTAACTAATTCTACCATTGAATGGGATGAAAGTGCACAAGAAGAAGTAACCACAGA
>JABFSY010000514.1 GCA_013140395.1 Cyclobacteriaceae bacterium | reverse complement strand
AACTAACGATTGTTTGTTTTGTTTATTCGAAGTCGTACGTTTGCATGCTAAAACAGAAACAATGGAAGTGATGACAGAACGAGTGAGCGGGATCAATTTTGATGAAACCGAAAACCAAAAAATGAACGCCCAGATGATCCGCGATTTTGGTGCTAAAGAAATTAAGCCAAAAATGATGGAATGGGATGAAAGCCAACATTTTCCAATTGAACTTTTCAAAAAATTGGGTGGGCTCGGCCTAATGGGTGTATTGGTTCCCGAAGAATATGGTGGCTCCGGGTTTGGCTACCACGAATATGTTACAGCCATTTTAGAACTCGCCAAGATTGACGGTTCAATTGGCCTATCGATGGCAGCACACAATTCATTATGTACAGGGCATATTCTTCAGTTTGCGAATGAGGAACAGAAACGTAAGTATCTCCCGAAATTAGCTACTTGTGAATGGCTCGGTGCCTGGGGTTTAACAGAGCCAAATACGGGTTCAGATGCCGGCAACATGAGGACGGTGGCGGTGAAAGAAGGGGAGTATTATATATTGAATGGCGCAAAGAACTTCATTACGCACGGAAAGTCAGGAGATGTGGCTGTGGTAATTGCGAGGACGGGGAAAGTCGGAGATTCGCATGGCATGTCAGCGTTTATCATTGAGAGAAATACACCCGGACTAAGCGCAGGTAGAAAAGAAAACAAATTAGGCATGCGTGCCTCTGAAACTGCAGAAATGATTTTTTCAGATTGCAAAGTCCATGAATCTCAGCTGATCGGTAAAGAAGGGGATGGATTTGTTCAGTCTCTTAAGGTGTTGGATGGCGGCAGAATATCAATTGCAGCTTTGAGTTTGGGCATTGCGGAAGGTGCATTTGAGGCGGCTCTTCATTATTCAAAAGAGCGGCATCAATTTAATCAACCTATATCCAGTTTTCAGGGTATCTCGTTCAAATTGGCAGAAATGGCTACGAAAGTAGAGGCAGCAAAACTGCTTACTTTTCGGGCAGCCGATCTAAAAAACAAGGGTTTAAGTGTCAATAGGGAATCTGCAATGGCAAAGTTGTACGCTTCAGAGGTGGCCGTAGAGATTGCGAATGATGGAGTCCAAATTTTTGGAGGATATGGGTACACAAAGGACTTTCCTGCAGAAAAGTACTACCGTGACGCGAAACTTTGCACCATTGGTGAAGGCACCTCCGAAATACAAAAACTGGTCATTTCAAGGTCTATTTTGAAATAGGACTTGTGTAATTCGCACGGAAACGTATATATTTGCAGCCCAAACATTAGAAAGATGCTAATTATTAACATTAAAGAGAACGAATCAATCGATAAAGCCCTAAAGCGCTTTAAAAAGAAGTTTGAAAAGACCGGAGTATTGAAGTCTCTTCGTGCAAGAACAGCTTTCACTAAGCCATCTGTGAAAAGAAGAAGTGAAATAATCCATGCTTCTTATATTCAGAAGCTATACGAGAAAGATAATTATTAACAAAGAATAGACATTTTATAAACAATCCTCCCTTTGCTTCGCAGGGGGAGGATTTTTTTTTATATTCGACACAACAGATTCGAGTTTGGTATGTGCAGATGTAATGATTGATTCATTCTTAAAATATATTCAATTTGAAAAGCGGTACAGCCCACAGACCGTTATTTCCTACGCTACTGACTTGCACCAATTTCAAGCGTTTCTAACTGAAGAGTTTTCAGGCACAATGATCGTAGATGCCAACTACGGACTGGTGCGTTCATGGGTCGTAAAATTGGTCGAGCTAAAACTAGATCCCACCTCTATAAATCGAAAAATCGCCTCCTTGCGATCCTTCTACAAGTTCTTACTGCGCCAAGAAGCGATTAGCCAAGACCCGATGCAGAAGATTCGAATATTAAAGTCGGCAAAGAAGTTACCTCATTTTGTAAGTGAGTTAGATGCCGTGCAAATGATGGACAATGTTGAATTTCCACCGAATCACCAAGGGCTTCGTGATCAACTTGTCCTGGAGCTTTTTTATGGAACGGGGATGCGCCTTTCTGAGCTAATCAATTTAAAGGACTCAAGAATTAATTTGAGAGATAGAACTTTGCGCGTCTTTGGAAAACGGAACAAGGAGCGTGTCATACCCTTTTCTACCCACCTGGTTTCTTTGATAGAATCTTATTTGAAAATCCGGAACAAGGAAATCGGAAGCCCAACTCATGGATACCTGTTTGTGACCGATGCAGGTGAGCAACTCTACCCTGTTTTGGTAAATCGGATTGTAAAAAAATATATGAGCCTTTTCACCACTGTCGAGAAAAAAAGCCCACATGTTCTGCGCCATACTTATGCCACTCATCTTTTAAACAAGGGCGCTGAGATTAACGCGGTGAAAGAGTTACTAGGGCATAGTAGCCTTGCTGCTACCCAAGTCTATACTCACAACTCGATGGAAAAGTTGAAGAAGGTATTTGAACAAGCTCACCCAAAGGCCTAATTTTTTGAATTGTATATATGTTTAACTTTTAAATTTTTAAAATTTATGAAACTGCAAGTTCATTCCATTCACTTTAATGCGGACAGCAAACTGGTCGAGTTCATCCAAAAGAAAGTTGATAAACTAGAAACGTTTTATGATCGCGTAGTGGATGGGGAAGTTTTTTTGAGGATCAATAATGAGGGAGTGGACAACAAGACGGTCGAGATAAAGGTAAAGGTGCCGGGAAGCCAACTTTTTGCGAAAGAGCAAGCTAAATCATTTGAAGCGGCTACTGATCTTGCAACGGAAGCCCTGCGCAACCAATTAAAAAAATACAAGGAAAAGTCATAAGACAGCGCATGAACCTAAAAAGGCCTCCAACAAGGCCTTTTTTTATTTCCTTTTACGTGGTTATTTACATGGTGTCATCTTTAAAATGAAGTATTTTTGCGGGCTTTAATTTATTTTAGATAGAATGCATTTTTTGTTTCGTGCGGGCTTTGCGTTAGGGGTAATTTCAACTCTGTTCTTCAGCCACGCGTCTGCACAGAATCAAGGGTCTAATTTTTTTACCAAAAAGGATTCAGCGAAGGCGAGCTACAAAAACAAATTATTAGTTTTTCCTCTTGTTGCTTCATCCCCTGAGACAAGTTGGGTGTTTGGTGTCGCCAATGCCTTTATTTTCAAAACCGCCAAAAGCGATTCCGTACTGAGAGTTTCGACTATCCCCTCAGGAATTTTATACACATTAAATAACCAAATTCTGATTGCGTTGGGCGCCAATATATTTTTGCCCAAAGAGCGTTACATTATTCGTTTTGAAAACTCGTTCAGCAAATTTCCTGATAAGTTCTGGGGCATTGGCAATAACACAGACGATCGAGGCTCTGAGAGTTATACATTCACCCAGTATTATATCAATCCGCAACTTTATCGAAAAGTGTACGGCAATCTTTTTTTGGGAGGTGGCCTTGATTTTCAGCGCGTCTTTGACATCCAATATGACAGTGGAGGCTATTTTGACCAGGACAAAGTATTCGGTGTCTCAGATCGGTCCTCCTATTCTGTTTTTGGTTACAGCCTGTTTGTCAATTATGATTCTCGTAATCACGCCTATGTTCCTGATCGCGGCAGTTTATTCAGAATACGGATGTCCAATTTTGATACCCGACTCGGAGGAAACTATAACTTTCATACCCTAGAAATTGACTTTCGGAAGTTCATTCGGGTGACCAAGAAGAGTATTTTTGCTGTGCAGAGTTTTAGCACATTCAATTTTGGCGATACACCATATCGTAACCTGGCGATCCTTGGCGGTAATAGCATGATGAGAGGCTACTTTGCTGGCCGATACAGAGATCAGAAATTCGCTGGAATGCAGGCGGAGTACCGTTTTCCCATCAAAGGAAGATTTGGTGGAGTAGCGTTTGCCGGGGTTGGGCAGGTGGCAAATAGTTTTGGAGATTTTGGGTTTGATAAACTCAAACCCTCTATTGGCACGGGAATACGCGCGGCAGTACTGCGCAAAGAAAAACTGAATTTACGTTTTGATATTGCTGCCGGATCAGGCGGAACGGTGAATTATTACGTGGTACTTGCTGAATCATTTTAGAAAGAATGCATCCAATACTGTTTGAAGCCGGATCGGTCACTGTTTACACCTACGGATTTTTCATTGCGCTCGGGGCTGTACTTGGAGGTCTTTATATGTGGAGGCAAGGGAAAAAAGAATTTGGGCTAACATTTGATCAAGCCAACACACTATTTGTCTTGTTGATTATTGCCGGAGTAGTAGGTGGAAAATTGTTTGTTCTTTTTGAACAACCATCTTATTATCTTAGTAATCTCACCAAGCTATTTTCCGGAAGTGGCTTTGTCTTTTATGGCTCATTGCTAACGGCTATTCCTGTCATGCTTTGGTATTTCAAAAAGCAAAGAATTCCAACACTGGCAATGCTGGACGTGATGGCAGTGGTCACTTGCATCGTCCACGGCTTTGGAAGGATTGGTTGCTTTAATGCTGGCTGTTGCTATGGAATACCGACAGATAGTATTTTCGGAGTCGTATTTTTTGATCAGCTCTGTCAAGCACGCCCGTTGAACGTTGCACTTCATCCGACTCAACTTTACGAAGCAACACTCATTTTTGGTATTCTTATTTTTTTGTTGATCTATAAGAGCCACAAGAAATTTGATGGGCAATTATTTATTCTCTATTTGATCATTTATGCTTCCGGGCGAAGCGTGCTAGAAATGCTGCGGGGTGATTTGGAGCGCGGGTTTGTCATACAAGATTGGCTCTCTAATTCGCAGTTTATTTCTGTGTTAGTGACAGCACTCGCTATTTATTTCTATGTTAAGTTAAATAGAAAAGCTAAATTGAAACATCATTAACAAAATGGAAAATAGAAATTCGTTTCAAAACGCAAAGGCAAATATGTTCAAGTGGATTAGACGTATTATCCTAGTTGGCTTTGTTAGCCTTATTGGGGTATTCAGCTTCTATTATTGGGGTACATATTCCGAAGGCATTCGCTCGGGAATGATAGTAAAGATTAGTAAAAAGGGATTGCTTTTTAAAACCTATGAAGGTCAGTTAAACCTTCAAACCTTTGGTGCGAACAAATCGCCCAACATGGTCTCTGAGTCATTTGAGTTCTCCGTAGAGAGCGACAAAGCAGATGTGATCAAGGCATTAGAAGAAGCATCACTAAGTGGAGAACGAGTGAGTTTGAAGTACACGGAGCATCTTGCCAAGTTCTTCTGGCGAGGAGACACTAAATACTTTGTAACAGAAGTTGAACGAATAAAATAAACACTTTGAGAAATTCATCCCAAGTTGTTGTGTATGGCTCTTATGGCTATACTGGAAAACTGATCGTTGATCTTTGTAAAGCCAACAATATGGAAGTTGTGTTGGCCGGACGCAACGAACACTCCTTAAAGCAGCAAAGCGAAAAAACCAGCTATCCCTATCAGGTAGTTGAGAGTAGTGATGTGGCAGGTTTGAAGAAATTGCTCGAGCCAGCAGCGTTGGTGATTCACTGTGGTGGTCCGTTTCGCTATACGGCAAAAACAATGAGTGAAGCATGCATCGCTACGAATACACACTATACAGATATCACTGGAGAGTATCAGGTATTTGAGTCGTTACCAGAGTTAGATAAAAAAGCGAAGGAGTTAAATATCACGATCATGCCGGGTACTGGTTTTGATGTAGTTCCCTCAGATTGCTTGGCCTTACATTTGAAAAACAGACTGCCATCGGCTACTCATTTACAACTCGCATTTACGATGAGTAAAGGTGGACTTTCGCGTGGCACGGCAAAAAGTATGACAGAGGGCCTCGGTTATGGTGGGTTGATTCGCACAGATGGAAAGCTGACCTATTGCGCTATGGGTTCAAAAGTGATGGAAATCGATTTTGGATCATTCAAGTCAAAGACTTTGTGCATTCCGTGGGGAGATATTTCAACAGCATGGAGAAGTACTGGCATACCCAACCTTGAAGTATACACCGGAGCAACGGAGAGCATGATTGCCAACGCGAAAAGAAGCAACTACTTCAATTGGTTGTTGAGAATGCGGTGGGTAAAGAACTTTATGCTGAAGCAAATTGATAAAAAGCCTGCCGGCCCCAGCGATGAAAAGCGGGAGAGTGGCAGAAGTTTTTTATGGGGTAAAGTAAAGGATGCTAATGGCAAGGAGTGTGTAAGTCGTTTAGAAACGCTGAGTGGATATTCGTTGACGGCAAAAACCGCGGTGCTGATTGCTCAGAAAATATTGGCTGGTAACTTCAAAGCCGGATACCAAACACCAGCGATGGCCTATGGTTCAGACCTAATCATGGAGATTGAGACAACCAAACGAACTGACTTGTAACTTTTATTTGAACTTTACAGCTACCATCGCTGGCCAAAGTTTTCCAGTGATCAACAATATCTTACTTTTTTTCTCGTATGCGATGCCATTCAGCACATCGGCATTTGGATTGAGCGGAAACACTTTTTCGGCCAGCTCAGTCATGTCCATACGCCCTACTACTTGGCCATTAGAGGGATCAATTTTTAAGATAAAATTGGTTTGCCATTGATTGGCAAAGATGAAACCATCAATAAACTCAAGTTCATTTAGCTTTTCTGCAGGCACATCTCCATCCTTTACTTTCAAAACCGTAACAGATTTAAGAGACAACGTGTCTAAAAAATAAAGTTGATCTGTACCATCGCTTACAATCAGATTATTGCCATTGTGTGTGATGCCCCAACCTTCCCGATCGTATTCAAACTCTCTGATTTTTTTGAACGACCTTAAGTCGTAAACAAAACCGATTTTTGTTTGCCAGGTGAGTTGGTAAATTTTGTTGTTTAGGATGGCAATACCTTCGCCAAAATATTTTTTATCAAGAATCACCTTTTTGTCCTGCTGACCCGTTGCGATGTCTACTTCCGCAATCCATGAGGTTCCGTGCTGGCCAGTGCTTTCAAAAAGCCTGCCTTGCTCTACTACAAGCCCTTGCGTAAAAGCTGTTTTATCATGGGGAAAAATTTTGACGATTGAATACTCGATCAGATCTTCTGCTGCAGTTTCTTTTTTTTCTTTTGTCTGGCACCCGAGGAAACAGAAAACGAATACAACCAAAGCAAAAAATATCGATCTCATCCCCGCTTATTTGATTTATCTATTTGAAAACAACAACCCTCTCACCCCTTTGGAGCAATCTACCAAAAGGCTTCAGTTGAATCCCTTTGTTTTCTAAAAATCTTTCAAAATCAGCAGCATGATTTTTATCCACAGAAACCAATAACCCACCGCTCGTTTGCGGATCGGCAAGAATAGCGCGTTGCTCATCATCCAGCGGAGCTATTTTGGTTCCATAGCTGTCCCAGTTGCGTTGCGTTCCTCCGGGTGTTGACTTTTGATTGAGGTATTCCAATAGAAACTCAAACCTTGGCACTTTTTCAAATTCAATTTCTGCTGAAAGATTACTCCCCTCACAAACTTCAGTGAGATGTCCCAACAGCCCAAAGCCGGTAACATCTGTCATGGCATTCACATATGGTAGCTTGGCGAAGTCTGCGCCAAGTTTGTTTAATGTTAGCATTGAATCGATAGCCCTCTTCAAATGCTCTTCTTTTACAATTCCCTTTTTCTGTGCGGTCGTTATAATTCCCACCCCCAGCGGTTTTGTGAGGTATAGGATTGATCCCTCCTTAGCGGTATCATTTCTCTTTAAATGTTCTTTCTTCAACTTACCCGTTACGGCCAGCCCAAACACCGGCTCAGGGCAATCGATGCTATGTCCACCCGCCAACGGAATTCCCGCTTCGGCACAAATCTTCCGACTTCCTTCCAAAACTTCTTTGGCCACTTCCGCAGGAATTTTGTTGATCGGCCAACCGAGTATAGCAATGGCCATAAACGGTTCGCCACCCATGGCATATACATCACTAATTGCATTGACAGAAGCAATAGATCCAAATGTAAAAGGATCATCAACAATCGGCATAAAAAAATCAGTAGTGCTCACAATACATGTCCCGTCTCCGATATCATAAACAGCGGCATCGTCTTTCGATTCATTGCCCACAAGTAACGATGGAAATTTTGCTTTTGGTAAATCGGAGTGAAGCATGGCATCCAGGATCGCTGGTGAGATTTTGCATCCACAGCCAGCGCCATGTGAGAATTGAGTTAATTTGATTTCGGTCATGTTGGGGTTAATAACTACAACAGGTCTCTTTTGCACAGATTGTTGTAAATAACGTATACGTAAAGTTTACAAAACTAATTAATTACCGCGACAGAAAGCCAATTTGAAGGTGCAGAGAAAATTTCCTTTGCTCATAATTTTCTTGTCACCTCGTATTCTGAAGACATTCTTTCCGCAAAAGTACTGGCATCTATTCCATCCCAAGGCAAGGTCAGTTTGACTCTTTCTTTTTTACTTTCTATGCTTTCCAGATAATACTTGTCGTAATAAGTGAGAAGTATTTCAATGGTTCCGGCCATATCACCACCCAATAGTTTCTCTTTGGCAGCTTTGTAATGTTGTCCACCCAATCGCTTCACAATTTTGTTCATAGCTTCCAGGAAGTCTCCCCGATCTGCATGTCCATATTCTGCAACAAGGCGTTGAACTCTCACTTCTTTGGGGACGTCCATTTGCACAATGGGACTATTTTTCATGCGTAACCAAAAATCGGGCGGTAAAAATACTTTGCCGATGGTGATCGATTCATCCTCAACCCATATTGGTTTCGAGATGTCGAGTTGAAAAATCTCTTCGAATAGTTGATTGTGAAACTGTTCAGTAGTTGGTTGTGGAAGTTGCATCAGGCTGCCAAAAGCAGAGCCTTTGTGGTGAGCCATTTTTTCTAAATCAAGAATCTGTTCTCCTTGTGCCGCCAAGGCTCTAAGCACTTCACTTTTACCGCTACCTGTGCAACCACCAATTAAAGTTATTTGCAAAGGTTTTTGGAAAGCCTCGAACCCAAACTGCCGGTAGGCTTTATAGCCGCCTTTCAGTACTTGAGATTTGATTTTGGCCATCCCTGCAAACTGACAAAAATTGGACGAACGCATTCCCCCACGCCAGCAATGCACAAGAATTTCTTTGCCGGCAGCAATCGTTTCAGTTTGTTGAATGATTTCCGCCAGGCGTGGACCTACCAAACGAAAACCTTCTCGAATGGCCTCGGCTTGACCTTTCTTCTTGTAAGCTGTTCCTACGATTGCCCGTGCTTCATTGTTTAGCAATGGAATGTTGATAGCGCCTAAAATATGGCCTTGTTCGAATTCGCCTTCTGATCTGACGTCAATGATTGGATGAGAAGCGCGTAGCGCAAGAAACTCTTCAACTGACAAAGGCATTTATCAAAGATCGGAACTATTGATTGGATTTTCTAACGGAAATAGTTAGATCGAACGCCTGTCTTTCTCAATCTCCAAAATTAACCGACAATATCGAAGAGATACCGATTCGGAATCCATAGTCCTGATAGGTTCCATTGGTGAATGAAACTGCACCTTCGATACGGAAGATCCTCAATATGCCATCTA
>JABFSY010000448.1 GCA_013140395.1 Cyclobacteriaceae bacterium | reverse complement strand
GGCATGATCTTCACTATGTTAGGAACCGGTATACTCGCAGCCCTCTACCCTGCCTTTATTATTGCACGTGTTTCTCCTGCTGAAGCGTTGAAGAAAGAATTGCGCATTGCCAACCGAAGTTTTCCTATTCGCAAAGTCCTGATCACCGCACAGTTTACCATTTCTATTGTGATGATCACTTCTACCTTGGTGATTTATAATCAGCTTCAATACATGCGTAACAAAGACATGGGGGTAAACGTGGATGATCTGCTGGTAATCGACATTAACAGCCGAAGTCTGCGCAGGAATTTTGAAGCCATCAAAACAGAGTTTAGTGCCTTATCAGAGGTCAGCTCTGTGTCTGTTTCCTCCCGCGTGCCAGGAGAGTGGAAGTCCTATCCCATCGCCTCTGTCCTTACAGGTGGAAGTACGGCCTCCACCGATATGATTTTTGTAGGGGCTGACAAGGATTTCCTCAAGACGTACGACATCGAACTTTTACAAGGAAGAAACTTTAGTGATGCCCTTGCAGACTCCGGCAAAATAATTCTCAGCAGTATGGCAGTAAAGCAGTTGGGGCTTACCGATCCGCTTGGACAAATCATAGAAATACCCACTGCGCGTTTCGGTGGAAATGTGGAGGACCTGGACACTCCTTTCCGTGCGGAAGTGATTGGTGTCATCAACGATTTTCATTTTCAATCCTTACGCGAGGCCATGATGCCCATGGTGATTGGATTCTGGAACAATCCCATTCACAATATTGATTACTATACCCTAAAGGTGAACCTATCTAATTTTGATCAAACACTCGCAAGTCTCCGTGCGATAAATGACAAGTTTGATACAGAGAATCCGGTAGAATACAATTTGCTCAGCAATCGCTTTGAAGATTTCTACAGGACTGATGCACAGCGCTGTCAACTCTTTCTCCTCTTCTCCTGTGTCATTGTGTTTATTGCTTGTCTTGGATTGTTTGCACTGGTATCCTATGCCGTAGAAAGCCGCACGAAGGAAATTGGAGTGCGCAAAGTATTGGGAGCCTCTGTCAGTTCCATCGTCACGATGGTATCCAAAGAGTTTCTACTGTTGGTAATGATCGCTTTTGTAATCGCCTCTCCCATTGCTTACCTCTTCATGCAACGTTGGCTGGAAGATTTTGCTTACAAGACTACTATGGGGCCGGGTATTTTTGCAGTCGCAGGTGGAATCGCTTTCGTGATTGCTTTACTTACAGTGAGCATACGCTCTATGAAAGCTGCCGTAGTGAACCCAGTGAAATCGTTGCGAAGTGAATAACTCTCACCCTTCCTCGCTCCTAAGACACCCCTCTCCCCCAGAGAGGGGACGGGGGTGAGGCACTACAAAACAAATCGATACGTAAACTTGATCAGGAACACGTTGTAAGGCTTCTGACCGAAGTTAAAATTTGACTGACGAAGGAGCGGTCCGCCATCATCATAGAACTGACCATTCTTCTCCTGTGTCCATACCAAAAACACTGTTGAGCCCGGAATGTATTCCCAGCGAACAACCATATTGGAACGAAACTGACCGAAGTTAAAATCAGGCTTGTAAAAAGTATAGTCTGTGGTACCATCGATATTTTCATCCACTTCGTACACATCATCCGTCAGGGTAAGCCCGTTGGAAGGAATGTGGTTGAAGCGTTGCTGGTATTCTTCCGCATTAGGATCGGTGGTCTGCTTAAAGTTGCTATACTTTCCTGAAGCACCAAAAGGTTGTCCCCAATACTGAATAGACAAATTTGGCGTAACCATATAGGTGAAGCGGAAAGAGACACGTGCGGTTGCCTGGTCGATTTCTCCCAACACATACCGTGGGTCACCATTCGCATCGCTGGTGCTCACGTATTGCACCTGATTCCTGGCCTCGTAAATACTGGGAGCGATCGAAAGACGCAGCGCGTTTGTAGGCATGTAATTAAAATTGATTTCAAGGTAACGCCCCGTCACCCATCCTTCATTACCCCATTGCCACTCCGGATTTACCTGGAAGGATAATTTTTTACGTTGATCTGATCCGAACCAAAACCAGTAATAGGTATTGCCCGGATAGCGAATCGCAGGACCTCCACGCAAATCTGCATTCGATACGAAATGAGTTTCGTACGACAAGCCTGTACTAAATGCCCACATGTTTTTAAATTCCACATGTCCGTTGAAATTGTAGCTGCGGGAAGTATTCTTTAAATCAAAATCCCAATTCTGTGATTGATTAACATTATACCGCTGCGCACGGAAAATACCGATAGGTTTTAAGAAGCGATACCCTACCCAGGCCCATTGTCTCATCTGATCGGTTTGAGACAAGAATCCGATATCATTTAACTCCAGCTGCGGAGAAAGCCAGTTGTAGCCTACATCAAACACTAAATTTCCACTTCTCTTTCCAACAACAAGCGTACCGCCTGTACCTGTCAACGATTTTCGGCTTGCGTCTACATCCGAATGCAAATTATCCGGTCGTTGGAAATAGCGCTCAGAAGATTGCTGTGTTGTGGTAATGGCATTCGTGCTACCCTTTACATGGCTCATCAGGGTCTTTGCACTTACATAGTACGTTCTGTCTTTCCAATTATGCGTCATGTCCAGGCCACCGGAGTACGCAGCATCGTGCAACCAGTTGAGTCGCGGGTCTTCAATCTTGCGATTGGTAGCCGTGAACATACCACCAATCAGCGTGTTGCCTTTATTGATATCTTGTTGTGCACGAGCCGTAAAATAATTCGTCATCGGTTCCACTGTTTGCTTCCTGCGTACACCTGCACTATCAATGGTGGCGCGTTCC
>JABFSY010000251.1 GCA_013140395.1 Cyclobacteriaceae bacterium | reverse complement strand
ATACTATTCCTGGAAGATGGCTAAGGGAATGGGATTTAGTAAAATCGCGCTCGCTACCGATCCTTTTCAATCCATTTTGTTGAGGGGCTTTGGCAAGAAATATTGTAAAGGTGTTGGAGAAGTTCCCATGGTGTATGATAAGTTAGATGTTAGTAAGCCTTTACCTACTGTAAATCCTTCTAAATCTTATAAGGTAGGCTTTGTGTCAATTAAAGATCGCGAAGGATTTTGGAAAAGATTTCAGGGCACATGGGGTGGTCGGGTCGTAAAAGAATTTGAGAAAGACCATCCTGCTGGTTCGAACGAATGAAGGGAGGACTAGTTAGCCCCCGCTAAAAGATAGAGCACTGCCATTCGAATAGCCACTCCGTTCTCCACTTGATCCAAGATGATCGAGTGATGAGAATCGGCTGCGTCACTACTTAGCTCCACGCCTCGATTGATAGGCCCCGGATGCATGAGTACGATGTCCTTTTTTAAATCATCCAGTATCTTTTTATTGATCCCGTAGTAAAGCGAGTACTCGCGAAGAGAAGGGAAATATTTAATCTGTTGCCGTTCTAGTTGAATGCGAAGGACGTTGGCCACATCACACCAGGCTAATGCTTTCTTGACATCCCATTCCACCATTACTCCCAAAGAAGAGATGTATTTTGGAAGTAGGGTTGGCGGTCCGCAAACCATAACTTCTGCACCGAGTTTCTTCAGCGCGAATATATTGGACAAAGCAACCCGCGAATGTAGGATGTCACCGATAATTGCAATTTTCTTTCCTTCTACAGTACCTAGTTTTTCTCTAATCGAAAAAGTATCAAGCAATGCCTGTGTAGGGTGTTCATGGGTTCCATCACCCGCGTTGATGATGTTTGCCTTGATATGCTTAGCCAGAAAATGAGGTGCACCCACACTAGCATGGCGCATCACTACTATGTCTACTTTCATGGCTAAAATATTATTCACTGTGTCCAACAATGTCTCTCCCTTTTTTACCGAACTGGTAGAAGTGCTAAAGTTAACTACGTCAGCGGAAAGACGTTTTTCTGCTAGTTCAAAGGAAAGTCTCGTGCGCGTTGAGTTTTCGAAAAAGACATTGGCGATCGTAACGTCCCTTAGTGATGGTACCTTTTTAATGGGACGGTTGATAACGTCTTTGAAGTTATCGGCTGTTTCGAAAATAAGCTCTAAGTCTTGGCGAGTAAGGTTCTTGATTCCGAGCAGATGCCGTTGACTGAGCTTTGACATATTATTTATCCTTATTGATCAACCAGATTTTATTTTGGCGGTAGCCTTGTGCTTCCAATTCGACTAATACACGCTGTGATTCCAGTGTGTCTACATAGCGTCCAACATAATCCGCTGAAATAGGTAGGTCACGTGTGTATTTTCGATCGACCAGCACTAACAACTCAACTTTAGAGGGACGACCGAATGCGATCATCGCATCGAGCGCTGCCCGAACGGTTCTGCCTGTAAATAAGACATCATCAATCAAGATCACGTTCTTACCCTCAATCATAAAATTAACGCGAGTCTCACTGGCCTTTGCAGGAATTTCTCTTCGTCTAAAGTCATCGCGGTGAAAGGTAGTATCCAAATATCCCAGTGGAATCTTTTTCTTGACTAGTTTCTCGAGCTTTGCATGGATCAATTCCGCCAAAAAAATACCCCGTGGCTGCATCCCCAAGATGACAGAATCGGAAAAATGAGAATGGGCTTCAATGAGTTGCTGGCAAAGGCGATCGAGCGTGATATCCAGCTGATTTGAATCGAGTACGAGTTTTTTCTGCATACGCCAGCGCGAAGGTAAGTAAAATCGAGGTACGAATTACGAGATGCGAGGTACGAATTTCCTGATTTCGGTTAGATCTTGCTTAGTGATATCTGATCTTGTTGATAAAAAACACTTTTTTATAAGGTTCTTCCCGCCTTTCTTTTGACTTGCGGATGGTTTGAACGCCAGAGGCAATCAAATGTTTGTCATACCAGTAGTCAAGGTGGTTTGTTTTGGCATCTTCCTTTGTAATCACACCCAGGTCGCTAAAGAGCTTCAGTTCGTTGGAGGATTTGCCTTCTACTACTTGGTTGTCCTTGATTACCTTGGTTCGGATCAGGTTTTCAAACAAGTAAATTAGATCGATGTGGTCATCACCGGGGGCAATTTTCACAAACTGTTCGAGTTGAAATGATTTTACATCGTTTATTTCAAAACTATTGTCCCATTTCACTTTGCCACTCGCATCAAAGCCAATAACAACGCCATGGGTATACTGATAGCCATCGAAAATGTAATCTGTTCGATAGCCTGTTCCACTAGTATAGCTTTGTCCAAAACTGTTGTTGAATGAACCACCAGGCCGGTTCTGATAAATATAACGCGGGTAGAATGCCTCACCTAGCATCACAAATTGATCTTTATAGGGAATCAATTCTTGCACTAACAGTCGATAATTGAACTTTGTGTTTTTTCCTTTTATCCTTCTTCGCTCGATGCGGCTTTTTATTCTGCGCTCTTGGTTGGCGCGCAGGTAATGAAAGAAATTTTGAAGGTCGGCAAAGTTGTAGTACCGAACAGTGTATTCACCATAGGAACTAATCGTTGCCACAAATATGCCTCTGGAGTATTCGGTGTTTCGCCCATACACACCGGCTACGACCTGCTCGTTATTTGGCATTTTGATTGATCTCCCGAAAATCAGATTTCTTTTTTCGCGAGATTCCAGCACAGTGGTCTTGATCAGCTCTCCTTCGGCATTGTAGTTTCTAATCCACAAACTATTCCGCTTTTCATAATTC
>JABFSY010000170.1 GCA_013140395.1 Cyclobacteriaceae bacterium | reverse complement strand
CAAAATCAGTTTGTAATAATTTGCTAATTCGTTGAAGCTCGGATGAATCCGCCTCTGCTCTGAGGCTGACCTCTAACAGGTCGCGATTCAAAAAAGTGGGTAAGCCACAAAACCCAAAAAGAGTGCAGTGGATCTGGTTTTTTACTTCCATTGAAAGTTCAGCAAGGCTTACCAATGAAGTATTTAAAAAAGCTGTAATTCCTTTGTGGTCGCGATAGACCTCCATTTGAGATCGATCCTTTTCGATAACAAAATCAAAAACAACGTCTGACGTGCCGAAAAACTTTTCGGCTTCCTGTTGATGGTCTACATGCGTATACCGATGAGAAGGGCCAAATTTATCTCGACATTCTTGTGCGTTCGCCTGACTACCAATGACCAAAATATTCATAAGAGAAACAGAAGTTTTTCAGATATTTGAATCAAAACTACTCATCCTTTCGCTATGACCAAAGAAGTAATTTACTCGTCCAACGCACCGGAGCCAATCGGCCCTTACAGCCAGGCTGTAAAGGCTGGGAATATGCTTTTTGTATCAGGGCAAATTGCGATCAACAAGTCTTCCGGTGAAATGATCACAGCCACGATCGCGGAAGAGACCGAACAAGTCATGAAGAACCTGAGCGAAATCTTACTGGCTGCGAATATGGACTTTAGTCACGTGGTGAAGTGCACCATCTTTCTAAAAGACATGAACAACTTCCCTAAAGTCAACGAAGTGTATGGGAAAAGATTTTCTTCGCTTCCTCCTGCTCGTGAAACGGTGGAAGTAAGCCGATTGCCGAAAGATGTCAATGTGGAAATTTCCTGTATCGCAGTAGGTTAGTACAACCATCGGAAGGTGATCTGAATAATTGCCAAGACCTCACAGCGTTTTGCTCCGCCTATGGATGGATATTTTGATATAACTTTGGTGATCAAATAACGAAATATGAAACCTGTTCGCGTGCGGTTTGCGCCAAGTCCCACCGGGGCATTACATATTGGTGGTGTGCGCACAGCACTGTACAACTACTTGCTTGCTCGCAAGCACAATGGCACCATGATCTTGCGGATTGAGGATACAGACCAAAACCGTTACGTTCCCGGAGCAGAAGAATACATTATCAATACATTGAATTGGGTAGGTATTCAAATTGATGAAGGCGTTGGCAAAGGTGGGCCGCATGCACCCTACCGCCAATCCGAGCGCAAGTCGATTTACAAGCAATACGCGCAACAACTTGTTGATGAAGGCAACGCCTATTATGCATTTGATACCGAGCAAGATTTAGAAACGATGCGCGAACGTCTAAAAGCAGCAGGTGATGCCAATCAACAGTATGGGAGTGGAAGCCGTATGCAGATGAACAACTCGTTGACTTTAAAAAAAGAAGAAGTCGACAACAAATTAGCAGCGGGAGATGCGTATGTGATACGATTAAAAGTACCCGCAAATCAGGAAGTTAGGTTGACTGATCTAATCCGAGGTGAAGTGGTGGTTAACTCCTCACAAATTGATGATAAAGTACTCATGAAATCGGATGGCATGCCTACGTATCATTTAGCCAATGTGGTTGATGACTACCTGATGAAGATTTCGCACGTTATCAGGGGCGAAGAATGGTTGCCATCAGCTCCATTGCACGTATTGTTGTATCAGTTTTTAAGTTGGCAAAATGAAATGCCGCAGTTTGCACACCTGCCACTTCTTTTGAAGCCCGATGGAAATGGAAAGTTGAGCAAGCGAGATGCAGACCGGATGGGCTTCCCAATTTTTCCGTTAAACTGGACTGATCCTGCAACACAAGAACTCGCTACGGGCTTTAAGGAGAGTGGATTTCTTCCTGAAGCGCTAATCAATTTTTTGGCCTTTCTTGGATGGAATCCGGGAACCGAAAAAGAGATTTTCTCAATGACAGAATTGGTGGAGGCTTTCTCCATAGAACGCATAGGCAAAGCTGGGGCAAAATTTGATATACAAAAATCACAGTGGTTTAATCAGCACTACTTGCGCGCTAAGCCTGACAAGGAACTGGCGGATTATCTACTAGCGTCTCTTACAAGCGAAGGAATCTCTTGCAGCAATGAGAAAGCTGAAAAAATATGTTTTGCTTTGCGTGAACGAATCACATTTCCGCACGATCTGTGGGAACAAGGCAAGATTTTCTTTTCAGCCCCCACTACATTTGATGAACAAATAGTCTCCAAAAAATGGAACCTCGATGCGGTAAGAACGTTAAGCGGGTTTATAGACGCAATTAAAACAACACAACCTCACTCCGCTGATTCGATCAAGAGTTCATTAGAAAAAGTAACAGGAGAGTTAGGAATAAAAACAGGCCAAATTCTCCAGGCTCTTCGGATGTCATTGACAGGAGGAGCCTCTGGCCCAGACCTAATGTTGACGATGGAGATTTTGGGAGCGGTTGAAACCGTTAACCGAATAAAATACGCGCTGGATAACTTAAAAGCAAAAGGTTCGTAAACGAAAATTAAATGGCCAAGAAAGACAAACCCAGTCCAAAGCAAGGAAAGCCACGTGTTCACAAAGAGCTTAGTGGGTTTGAAGTTTCGATTGATCAATTTGGCGGACTACAATCCAATATGAACATCGAGAAAATAAATTCTTTCCTAGACAGAAATGTGGACGACAAGAAATTACTCGAAAAAGAAGAAACAGAACGCTTAAAAAAATTGAAAAAGAAAAATAAATAATATGCCGTCATCACATGCTATTGACTACCAAATAAAAGGTGAAAGCATTAAAATTGTTGAAGTAAAGCTTGACCCCTTAGAGACCGTTATTGCGGAAGCG
>JABFSY010000049.1 GCA_013140395.1 Cyclobacteriaceae bacterium | reverse complement strand
CATCAAGGCGGTACTTTCCTTCCTTTAACTTACGATACGATTCGTGAGTTATGATCTCAGACGAATCAATATAGGCACCCCAATTGTCGTTGACATTAGAAACCCAGGTTGCCATCCCAAGTGTCTCCATGTATGCATCAACTTTAAAACAAGTTCGGTCATTTTTAGTATGGAACTTCTTGTCCACTTCGGCCGCACCTTTTCCTATCGTCATGCCCCATAAATACATTTCATAATCGACTCGCTCACCAATTCCAAAGGCTGTGTTCTCTTTACGAGTGATGGTAGATTCCTGAACGAATCCGAAACAGGCTAACGCCATTAGCAAAAGTACAAACCAGCGCATATGCATATTCAACTTATTTGTTTATTGATGACAAAGCCTGTGCCATTCTAAACAGAAACACCATTTTCGCGCAATGCATCGTTTAATGACGTCTTCTTGTCGGTGCTTTCTTTCCTGGTCCCGATAATCAGGGCGCAGGGAACTTGAAACGTTCCGGCCGCAAATGACTTTGGAATCGTGCCCGGTATAACCACCGACCGAGGAGGAACAAATCCTTTGTATTCCACTGCCTGTACTCCTGTTACGTCAATGATCTTAGAACTGCCAGTCAAAACTACATTGGCACCCAATACAGCCTCCCGCCCTATTCTAATGCCTTCGACAATGATACAGCGAGAGCCAATGAAAGAATTGTCTTCAATAATAACAGGAGCCGCTTGTACAGGTTCTAGAACACCGCCAATTCCAACCCCTCCGCTCAAATGAACATTCTTTCCAATTTGCGCACAACTACCCACCGTGGCCCATGTATCTACCATAGTGCCCTCATCTACGTAGGCGCCAATGTTTACATAAGATGGCATCATAATGACGCCTTTGCTCAAGTACGACCCATGTCGTGCAATGGCATGCGGAACCACTCGAACACCAAGTTCTTTATAGTTTTTCTTGAGGGCAATTTTATCGTGAAATTCAAAAGGACCAACCTCTATTGTTTCCATTTGTTGGATTGGGAAATACAGAATAACCGCCTTTTTCACCCACTCATTTACTTTCCAGTCATCACCCTCCAGCTCTGCCACACGAAGCTTGCCTTTGTCTAATTGATCGACCACTTCACGAATAGCTGACTGGGTCTCAACTTGCTTCAATAGGTCTCTATTGGCCCAGGCATTTTCTATTAGTTCTTTGAGTTGCATTTATGTTCTAATTTTAAATCGGATTGCAATATAGAAAGGTCAACTCGAAATTGATCTTTTGCCACTAAAATGGAACGAAAACCTGCTGTCGGTAAAAAGCGAATTCTGCTCGCATCGGTGTTAAAACCAATCGATGATACGCGCATGTTCGAGAAGCTAGGAAAATCACTTTCTGATACTGGAATTTATGAAGTTTTCATTGTTGGTTTTCCAGTTAAAGAAAAACCGATTAATACAAGCAATATTCACTTTCTACCGCTCCGATATTTTAAGCGACTGAGCTCTCGAAGGCTTTGGGCACCGCTCAATGTGTTGAAAAAGGTACTTAAAGTAAAACCAGATATCTTGATAGTTAATACCCATGAATTACTGCTAGTTGCTATCCTAAACAGAATATTATTTGGCACTAAAATCATTTACGATATCCAAGAAAATTACTGGAGGAATATTCTCTACACAATCGCTTTCCCCAAGCCACTTCGATCTATTATTGCCGTATGGGTAAGATTAAAAGAGGTGATCACAGCCCCTCTCTTTCATTGGAACTTATTGGCAGAAAAAGGGTACCAAAAAGAGATGTGGTTCTTCGGTGAACGGGCAACCGTTATTGAGAATAAGATAAGTATTCCAAAAGGCTTTTTTCGCGATGCTCGAAAGACCCAATTCAAGTTGCTGTTTAGCGGTACACTAGCCGAGAGTACTGGAATTTTTGAGAGCATCGATCTAGCCAAAAAACTTCATGTTTTGGAGCCCACCGTTCAACTATTGGTGATGGGCCTTTGCGCACAAGAAAACACACTTGAAAGAATTCGTAAAGAGATAGACGGCTGTTCCTTTATCACCTTGGTCGGTGGAGATGCCCTTGTGCCTCATGCAGAAATTTTGCGGGCGATTTCCACCTGTAACTTTGGGTTGATTTACTACCCACCTTCACCCCACACTGAAAACTCAATCCCAACAAAATTGTATGAATACCTGGGTTGCCAACTGCCGATTCTTTTACATGACTACAAACCCTGGTCAGAAATAACAGCGCCATTTAAAGGTTCAGTTAACCTGAATTTTGTAAACCCAAATGTAGAGACCATTTTAGATCAAATGCGGTCAACTACTTTTTATGAGACGCGAGCATCGAACGTCACTTGGGAAAGTGAAGAGCAAAAATTCCTGGAAATCATTGGCAGGGTGTTAAGAGTTGGATAAAAATAATTAGCCTAAATATTATTTTAGACAAGCCTAAAATAATATATTTGCCAGCAATCGCGCGCTCATGATAAGCTTGGCTGAAGAAAACTACCTCAAATCAATCTACCATCTTTCACAAGCTGGCAGCAAATCAGTGTTGACAAATGAATTGGCCGAAGCAATGAATACCAAAGCCGCTTCAGTAACGGACATGATCAAAAAGCTGTCGACCAAAGAATTCATCTCTTATGAGAAATATTATGGGGTTAATCTAACCGCCAAAGGCAAAGCAGTGGCGCTCTCAGTCATTCGAAAACACCGACTCTGGGAAACCTTCTTAGTCGAGAAGTTGGCGTTCTCGTGGGATGAAGTACATGAGGTAGCTGAACAGTTGGAACATATTCAGTCGAAACGGCTCATTGAAAAACTAGATGAATACCTCGGCTTTCCGAAGGTTGACCCTCATGGCGACCCCATCCCGGATAATAATGGTAAGATCAAGGCACTTCAACAAGTGATGCTGGCTACCCTAAAACCTGGCGCTGATAGCACCATCGTTGCCGTGCGAGACTCAGATTCACATTTGCTAAAATACCTGGATAAAATCGGTGCCCGTCCAGGAAAAATAATCAAAGTGATTGAGCGAGAAGAGTACGATGGCTCGATGGAAGTGAGCATCAATAATCAACGATTTTTCCTGTCGAAGGAAGTGTCCGAAAATATTCTGGTAAACGCATGAAAAAGGTAGAAAAAAGTTTTGGCCGAGTATTATGAGTGATTCTGTGCAACGAAAATCCCTCAGCGAAGTACATTCTTCTGTAGATGCTACTAACCGCAGGGGTTGGCGAAAGCTGCTAGCATTCCTGGGACCTGCTTATTTGGTAAGCGTGGGTTACATGGATCCGGGCAATTGGGCTACCGATATTGCAGGTGGTAGTAAATTCGGCTATTCACTTTTGTGGGTCTTGTTAATGAGCAATCTGATGGCTCTGCTTCTACAGAGCTTGAGTGCGCGCTTGGGTGTAGTCAGGCAGCTTGATCTCGCACAAGCATCCAGAAGCTCATATCACCCAGTGGTCAACTTTTGCCTTTGGATATTGGCAGAAATCGCCATTGCGGCTTGCGATCTGGCCGAGGTATTGGGCATGGCCATTGGATTGCAACTTCTTTTTGGGCTTCCCTTGATCTGGGGTGTTTCACTCACTGTGCTAGATACATTACTGTTGCTCGTGTTGCAAAGTTATGGAATGCGAAAAATAGAAGCATTCATTATTGCACTAGTAGCCATCATTGGTATTTCGTTCTTAATGGAGATGATTTGGGCAAAACCTGAGGTGGGGCAATTGATGAAAGGCTTCATCCCCACCCTACCCTCTGACGAGGCATTGTACATTGCCATTGGGATTATTGGGGCGACTGTCATGCCTCACAACCTCTACCTCCACTCTTCATTGGTACAGACGCGGAGGATCGACAGCAGTGAAAAAGGAATTTGGTCAGCTATCAAGTACAATTTTATTGACTCTGCCATTGCACTGAATGCGGCATTTTTTGTCAACTCTGCTATTTTAATTTTGGCCGCTTCTACCTTTTTCCGTGCCGGAATGTACGAGGTGTCTGACATTCAAGACTCTTACAAATTTCTCGCGCCACTAACAGGAACGGAATGGGCTTCGATCCTTTTTGGTGTTGCACTTGTTGCGGCTGGACAAAGCTCTACGATTACAGGCACACTGGGGGGGCAGGTAGTTATGGAAGGATATCTTAATCTACGCATTGCCCCCTGGCTGCGAAGGTTGATTACCCGATTGATCGCGATCATTCCTGCCTATGTGGTAATTTTAATTTATGGCGAAGGTAAAACAGGTGAACTCTTGGTTTTCAGTCAAGTGGTGTTAAGTCTTCAACTCGGTTTCGCGGTCATTCCGCTGATCCATTTTACAAGCGACAAACAAAAAATGGGTGTTTTTGCGATTAAGCCTTGGGTGAAAATAGCTGCGTGGACGATTGCATGTATTATTGTTTCCTTGAATGTCAAATTGGTAGTGCAAGAAATAACAGGCTGGCTGAACAATGCCGGAGAAAACGCGTGGATCATTTGGTTGGTCGTGATACCACTTTGTGTGGCTACAGGTATACTCCTGTTTTATATCACCTTCAAGCCGTTGTTTGACCGAAGACGGCAGGAAAAGAATGCACGTGCACCACACGGCTCCGCTATTCCTTTACACAGCCTTGAAAAGCCAACCTACCGAAGAATTGCTATTACTATTGACTTCAGCTCCGTAGATTCTATCTGCATTCAAAGTGCCATGGCGCAGGGTGGTAAAAATGCATCTTACTTGTTGCTTCATGTGGTTGAAACAGCCGGAGCTATCTGGTACGGAAGTGAAATTGCCGATCGAGAATCCAGCGATGATACGGCCTCACTACAAAACTATTTGGATCAATTAAAAGAGCAGGGCTATCAAGTTGATATGAAAATCGGTTACGGCAATCCCAAGCAGATTATTCCAGAACTCGTTACTAGCTTTGAGGCTGATTTACTGGTAATGGGCGCACATGGACACAAGTGGGCAAAGCATTTAATCTTTGGGACCACTGTAGACACGGTGCGGCATCGAGTTGCTATTCCTGTGCTTATTGTTCGTTAATTTTCAAACGTTATTTTCTTGAGCCCTACAGACGACACGATTATCGCACTTGCAACACCTCCGGGCGTCAGTGCCCTTAGCATCATCCGCTTGTCTGGAAAAAATGCCATCGAGCTAACACAAAATGTCTTTCAAGGCAAAAAGCTAGGCCAGCAACCATCACACACCATTCACTTGGGCACCATTGGTGAAGACAAAGCGATTGACGAAGTAATGGTATCACTTTTCAAGGAACCTAATTCGTTCACAAAGGAGAATTCGGTCGAAATTTCATGTCATGGATCACCTGTTATCATAAAAGAAATCATAAAGTTATTTTTAAAACGGGGTGTTAGGTTGGCAGAGCCTGGCGAATTTACGAAGCGCGCCTTCTTGAACGGCCGATTTGATTTAGCACAAGCCGAAGCGGTGGCTGACTTGATCCATGCGGAGACCGATAATGCTCGGCAAGCAGCGCTCAACCAGATGCGCGGAGGCTTTTCTAAAGAAATCCAAAAGCTGCGAGAAGAACTCATTCACTTTGCTTCGCTGATTGAATTAGAGTTAGACTTTGGAGAAGAGGATGTGGAATTTGCCAAACGAGAGGATTTGAAAAAATTGATTCTTCAAATTCAATCCTATCTCACCTCATTAATACAATCGTTCGATCAAGGCAATGTGATAAAGAATGGCATACCCACGGTAATTGCAGGTAAACCCAACGCTGGAAAGTCAACACTACTAAATGCATTGCTCAATGAGGAAAAAGCAATCGTCTCAGAAATACCTGGCACTACCCGTGACGTGATAGAAGATGAAATGATTGTCGGGGGCATTGCCTTTCGCTTTATGGATACCGCGGGGCTTAGAGAAACCACAGATGTGGTGGAATCGATAGGCGTAGAACGAACGCGCGACCGCATGAAAAAGGCTTCGTTGATTTTATATCTCTTTGATCTAGTTAACACAACATTGGAAGAGATTCAGACTGAAGAAGTGGGATTGAAAAAGTTAGGCATCCCCTACCTGAAAATTGGCAATAAGATTGATAAAGCAGATGCCGTGTTGATTGACCAACTCAAAAAAGAAGATTTTATTTTTATTTCAGCGTCAGCCAAAACCAATCTCGTACAGTTGAAAGAAAAAATTGTTAGTCAATTTCAAATCAAAGAAATCAAGCAAGGCGATGTAGTGGTGACTAACCTACGGCACTACCAAAACCTTGTGCAGACTCATTTGTCATTAGAGCGTGTCCTTGTCGGAATGGAACAAGGAACTACCGGTGATTTTTTAGCAATGGACATTCGTCAGGCTTTGCACTATATCGGTGAGATTACAGGGACCATCACCTCGGATGATTTGTTGGCAAACATATTTTCGAAATTCTGTATTGGAAAGTAATCGATTCGTTTTCTGATAGGCTAATCTTTGCTATTTTAGCAGGCTCATGCACTTACCTGAGCTGACCTCAATCGCTATTACTTCAAAACCGTTTAACGGACTGCATATTATTGCCAACCTCGCCTCTGCTGAAGTTGATTTGCTAAAAGATTTCAAGCCCCTGCAAACATTTCTGAATCAGCTCATTGCTGAAAATAATTTGAAAAAGGTGGGTGAGGTTTATCACTCCTTTCCGAATGCAGGGTATACAGCTGTCATCGGGTTGACCGAATCTCATCTCTCCATCCACACGTGGCCGGAGTTGGAATACATCACATTCGACATCTTTGTTTCAAACTACCTGAAAGACAATACCCATGTGACGCGCCACGTGTACGAGGAAACCAAAAAGTATTTTAAGGCCCAAGCGGTATTTGAACAAATGATTGATCGCTAATGGTTAAAAACAATACCTACAGTTGCTCAGAATGCCAAGCCAGTTATACTATTAAAAGTATGAACGCAAAACTGCTGGTTTGTACAAAATGTGGCTCCGTAGTTCAAGATTTAACCAATCAAAAACTAGTGCGCAAGCCCATTCCCGATGATTGGAGTTACATTCAGATCGGCACAAAAGGCATCGCTGACAAAAAGCAGTTTGAAGTAATTGGTCGGGTAAAACTGCAGTTATTCAACAGCTACAAAAATGCATGGTATGTACTTTTTGAGGACGGTCTCACCAGTTGGTTGATGGATGATGTCGGCAAACTTTCGATTGCACAACACGCCACCAAGGACATCGAGTTCGAAACCATTTATCAATTAGTTCCGGGAAAAAAAGTAAAGATTAAGAATTTGACATGCAGTCTCTACAGTATGGATGAGTGCGAGCAAGTTTACTATGAGGGAGAAATTGGCTCGTGGGCTTATTTCTCTCGCGGATTCTTTTTGGCAGAGGGTATTTTATCAAACCACGGTACAGTCTTGTTTTTTTTGAATATCCCAAAGAAGGAAATTCAATGCATGGACACGGCACCGATTACATTCGAAAATCTAAACCCGTCAACGATACTAACGTGGGATGAGTGGAAATAGAACCATAACAACCATTACCTGCATCTCATGCAATAATGAAATTACCCCACGGGGCAAATCGTTTACGCGGGCCATTACTTGCCCGGCTTGTAAGAGTTATTTCCGTGTTCGTCTCTCAAAAGAAGAAAAGTACTCTAAATTCAACGATGCGTTTGAGTCACATTTACCCGTAGGAGCCAAAGGTAAAATTGAAGGAGTCACCTATGAAGTGATGGGCTTCATGGTGAAGCGTGAAAAGTACAGTTACAAATGGCGAGAATATGTACTATTCAACCCGCTCCAAGGTGTGGCCTTTTTATCGGAGTACGATGGTCATTGGAATTTTATCAAGCCGATTGTTGGGAGCCCGGTGGATAGTGGTTTAAAAGATCTGACTTTCTACAATGGCCAAACACAATACCGGCTTTACCAAAAGTACCGGCCGAGGGTTTTGTATGCGCAGGGCGAATTTTTATCGGATGAGGTGTACATCTCGGAAGACTCTGAAGTTCGCGAATACATTGCTCCACCTCACCTGTTCATTAACCAAACTTCTGACTACAAAGATGAATGGATGAAGGGGCATTATGTTGATAGCGCGAAAGTTGCTCAAGCATTCAAACTTCCGAAAGAAAAAATTCCCATGAAGACAGGTTTTGGCTACACTCAGCCAATCATCTCGTCATTTTCTGAATCAACGCTGATCAATGTAATTGTTGCCGTGGTTTTACTTTTAGGAGGCCTGCAACTTTTTTCAACCATGGACAGCAGAAAAAAAGTTTTTTCACACAATTTCAATAAAAGCCAATTGACCGAGCAAAAGATGTTTTCGACCGAAACATTTTTATTAGAAGATGGCACGAAGAGTTTGCAGATCGAAATGGACGCACCGATTGACAATGATTGGCTATACGCCAGCTTTACCTTGGTGAACGAAACGGATGGCACCGAGCATGAATTCTCTAAAGAGATTGAATATTATCACGGGGTGACAGACGGAGAATCGTGGTCGGAAGGAAGTACGCAGGCGGATGCATTTCTTTCGCGGATCCCTGAAGGGCGCTATCATATCAACATTTTTCCAGAGTTCAGTTTGTCGGGAGACTACTTCAATATCAATGTCTATCGAAATGAGCCAATTTACTCCAATTTCTTTCTGGCATTGTTGGCCATCGCGCTGTTCCCAATATTCTACTTTGTACGCAAATACTACAAGGAACAACAACGATGGAGCGACAGTGACTATTCACCTTATGACACAGAATAAGCATTAGCATATGCAATGGAAAGACTTTAAAGGATTAACTTGGTACTTGGCACTTTGTTTTGCCATTATTTCATTCTTTGCCTATTCGCAATCAGTGGGCTGGAAGTGGATCAATTCAACCAAAAAAGAAACCAATCGAAAAGACCGTAACACGTATCGTTTTTACCACAAATAAACCTTCATACTTTATGGAAATGAAATATCTACTTGCCTCGATCGTCTACTCCGTTCTGGGCATTGCCATTTTGGGCATCAGCTTTTGGGTTTTCGACAAGATCACGCCCGGCACATTATGGAAGGAACTTATCGAAGATCAAAACACTGCTTTGGGCATTGTGTTCGCTGGTTTTATGATTGCCATTGCGATCATTATCGGCTCTGCCGTCCACAGTTGATAAAGTGTTATTGATGGAGCGTCCTTTGCGTGGGTTTGTTCCGCTGCTTTTAATGGCCGCCTTTGTAGTGGCAACATGCGGGTTGATTTATGAATTGGTAGCCGGCACGTTGGCCAGTTATCTACTGGGTGATTCGGTTACTCAATTTTCCACCATCATAGGCACGTATCTTTTTTCGATGGGGATTGGTTCCTATCTCTCAAAATACTTCAAAGGCAATCTAATTGCATGGTTTATTCGAATTGAAATTTTAGTTGGGCTGGTGGGTGGATTTAGTTCTACCCTATTGTATGTTTTATTCGAGCAACTCTCCTATTTCCGATTTATTCTTTATTTGTTAGTATCGATTACGGGCATCCTCGTAGGGCTGGAAATCTCCTTGCTCATGCGGATTTTAAAAGACCGTCTTGAGTTCAATGA
>JABFSY010000081.1 GCA_013140395.1 Cyclobacteriaceae bacterium | reverse complement strand
GCTTCGGGTTTTGGAACAATCCCCAATAACAGTTTTGCGTCCTTTAGCTTTGGTATTGTCGGCTACTATCACTTCAATAAATTGATCCCCATTGAAAAAATGGATGTGTATGCAGGGGCTGGCGTAGGTTTCAGATCTGTGAGCTTTGACAAATCAATTAACAGCAATCAGAGCGATGCTATTTTAATTGCAAGGGTGGGTATTCGATATTATGTCAAGCCAAAATTAGCAGTGTATGCTGAAACCGGACATGATGGGATGAGCACTATAAATCTTGGTGTAACATTGAAATTGAATTAGAGCTTCCTTTTTCCGTTCTCCAATCATGATTTACCAATTGCCCCGGGCAATTGGTTTATTCATTGCTTAGACCAACCAAGAGTTTATCTGATTCAAAAAGTGTGTTGGTTCGAGGAATCAGAATTTCCCAACAAAGCTAAGTATCCCAGACTCGCATTAATCCACGCGTATGTTACTAGGTCAATTATGAAAAATGAGGTTGGGTAAATCGGCTGCTCGCCACCTCAAGAAACCTCGCTCCTTAAAACGATAGCCAACCAACAGTTTAAAGGTGGCATTGGAACTGGTGAACTGAAGGTCTTCAAATTTGATGCTACGCGATTGCTGCACATAACTTGAGCCGGCAAAAAAGCGTTTGCTGTTATAGCCAATGCCTACTCGCAAATCACCAAAGGCATTCAGTGTCTGATTATCCGTTTTTCCGTTGACCGTTTGGTAAGAAACCCAATGCTGTGCGGGGCCTACCGAAAGAGACGCGTTGATAAAAAACCGTTTGCCTAAAACCAAATTATAGGAATAGCCTGGTGCCACACTGAAGGTAGTACTGGCGACTTCGCTAAAATTTCCCGCTGCACCAAAAATCGACTCGTAGAAAGGACCGTACACAGCTGAGTCTGCTTTCAAATCAAAAAAGGTAAGCGTGCCAGTAAGCAAAAAAGAACCACTGCTTTTCAACTGCCGCTCAGAGAAATTGTAAGATGAACGCAAGGAAAATCTATTTTTGTTAAATGCATAGATGCCATTGATCCCTGTGTTGCCAATTCGAATATCAGGACGCTGCGGAAAGGGCATATCTGCCGGCACTCCTCGTTTCGCATCCACTCGATAAAAACCTCTGTACGTTTGGGTGAATAGATCTACACCCCAGTTTTTGCCCAACACATTCAACTGCAAATCACTGGCCTTTGATTCCCCATAAAGACTTTTCTTTTTTTCATCAATAGGCACCGCAAAAACCAGTTCAAAACCAACTTCAAACACATACATCCCAAAGCCCATGCCGACCGAATTGTTGGGCATGAAGGTAAGTTTCTCGTTTAAGTTTGACTGACTCTGAATTTCAAACGTGCTGGTGCGGGCCTTGATGATTGGCCAAACAAAAAAATGATCAGGGAATCGCTCTACATAAATAGCGTGAAGGGAGTCTTTCTTTTGCGCCAGCGCGGGCAATGAGAGTAGTATTACTAATAGGTAAAGTAATTGTTTCTTCATTGTTAATCGAAGACTACAAGTTACAAAATATACTCGCTTAAATCTCTATTCTTAACCAACCCACTTAACTTTTCTTTGACCATTTCCTTCGTCACAACAATTTCTGCAGGCGGTTTTATTTTGTCCGGTACATCGTATAAGAATTCATTTAGCAATTTACTCATCACTGTTTGTAGTCTTCGTGCACCAATGTTTTCGATTTCGGCATTAACGTCAAATGCAGTTTGAGCAATCTCATCAATGGCTTCCTCATCAAACGTGACAGTGATTCCTTCGGTAGTGAATAGGGCTTCATACTGCTTGGTCAAAGCGTTCTTTGGTTCCGTTAATATTCGAATGAAATCGCTTTTGTTCAAACTATTCAGTTCTACGCGAATGGGGAACCGTCCTTGCAATTCGGGTATCAAATCGGAAGGTTTTGAAATGTGAAATGCACCAGCTGCAATAAACAACACATGATCTGTCTTAATCACACCATGCTTTGTATTCACGGTACTTCCTTCCACGATAGGCAAAAGATCGCGTTGCACCCCTTCCCTGCTTACATCCGGGCCACTGCCCCCTTTACGACCACCGCCTGAGGCGATCTTGTCAATCTCATCGATGAATATAATACCGGCATTTTCCGCTTTTCGGATTGCTTCTTCCTTCACCTCATCCATGTCAATTAACTTAGAAGCTTCTTCTTCTAACAAGATTTTACGTGCCTCCGACACCGTTACTTTTCTCTTCCTCGCTTTTTTGGGCATCATGCCATTTATCATTTCCTGTATATTCATCATCGATGCCTCATCCATCATGCCTGCACCAATCATGCCTACGCCCGGTGCGCCACTTTGTTTGATATCGATTTCAATCTTGCGATCTTCCAACTCTCCGTTCTTAATTTTCTCACGGAACAAATTACGGGTGCGTTCGTTGAGTTCTACGTCAGAAGAAGGAACTTCTTCTGCATCACCATTCGTCATTTGAAAGCCCGTTGATTTTCTCATGGGGGGAATTAGCGCATCTAATATGATTTCTTCTACGGTAGCTGCGGCTTTTTCTTTTACTTCTTCCTTCTTCCGCGTCTTCACCATATTTACTGACTGCTCTACCAAATCGCGTACCATGCTTTCTACATCGCGCCCCACATAACCTACTTCGGTAAATTTCGATGCCTCTACTTTTACGTAAGGAGCGTCAGCAATTTTTGCCAACCTACGGGCGATTTCTGTTTTACCTACACCAGTTGCACCAATCATCAAGATGTTATTGGGAATAATATCATCTTTAATATCTGACTTGACATTCATCCGCC
>JABFSY010000529.1 GCA_013140395.1 Cyclobacteriaceae bacterium | reverse complement strand
GCATTGATCATCAATACTTTCTTATACTTGGAAGAGTAGTACACTTCAATAAAGAACTCTCCAGTATGATAAAGATAGATTTTTGTTTCGGCTAGTTTGCGGGAAGTGATGTAATTGGAATCGGCAATCACCAAGTCACATTTTTTTTCAAAAGACGCCATCTTAAAATCTTCGATACTTCTCATACTCATTGCTTTGGGGTGGAAGAAAGGAAAGACCGTGCCAGCGTAAATCCAGCCGTATCCTCTACCTTTTTTGCTTGAAAAGTGAATCAAGGGGAGATTTTTCGTCCCAATTTGGCTTTGCAATATTTGCGACTTGGCCCCGTTAGTTGGAAACGTGTTGGAATTCACCTCCATTAAGGATTTATCAAAAAATGGCTACGCTTTGGAAAACATGTGTTTATCTCATTATATTAGCGGTTCCTTTGATCTATAACGTAAAGCAAATGAAGTATTCCAAGTCTCTTTTATTCGTAGTTGCGCTGTCTTTTTTGTTCACCTCCTGTTTCCTGAAGCGGGGTGGAAAGCCTACCGCCCAAAACCCTGGCGCATTGAGTACTGCCACCGGGTTGAAATACACCCGCGATAAAGCGGAGGGTTTCGAAGTGCAACCCTACAATGAGCAACCCGATGCACCGAATATGGTGTTTATTGAGGGTGGCAGAGTAGTTCTAGGCTCCTTTGAAGAAGATATTATGGCTACCCGTGACAATATTGAAAGGACGGTTTCGGTCGCGTCTTTCTATATGGATGAGACAGAAATAGCCAATATTCACTGGTTAGAGTATTTATACTATCTGACAACTGATTCCACGAAGGTTGACGGAGGGAAAGCGTATACAGCGGCATTGCCGGATACGTTGGTTTGGAGATCAAAACTCGCTTTTAATGACCCTTATGTTGATTATTATTTGAGATATGCCGGGTTCCGCTACTTCCCGGTGGTGGGAGTAAAGTGGAAACAAGCAAACAATTATGCTGTTTGGAGAACATCTAGGGTAAATGCCAATTTTGCAGAACAAGCTGGAGAGCCAGTACCGGAGCAACTTACAGGTGCCGGCAGAGTGCCTATTGAATCAGGGTATTCAATTCCTGCTTACCGTCTACCAACGGAAGCTGAGTGGGAATATGCAGCTCAAGCAATGATTGGAACACAATGGTTGGAGGAAATGCAAACACATCAGCGTTTGTATCCCTGGGATGGTCACGCATTGCGTAATCCATATGGAAAGCAAATGGGTTATTTCTTAGCCAACTTCAAAAGAGGTAGAGGAGATTATGGTGGTATCGCTGGTAGATTAAATGATGGAGCACTTATTACTTCTTATATATACGAATATCCTCCGAATGATTATGGATTGTATAACATGGCGGGTAATGTGAGTGAGTGGGTAATGGATGTATACCGTCCCCTGTCTCATCAAGATTTTGACGACTTAAACCCGATCAGAAGAGATGACTTCATTGATAGCCACAGTACCTACAAGAATAGGTATGAGAAAGTCTCTAAAGACTCTACCATCACAATGCCTGACGGGACATCGAAGACTGTAAGAACATTTGAGTACACTAAAAATCCTAATGGATTTATCTCACTTGTTTCGGATAAGGTTCGCGTGTACAAAGGCGGTTCTTGGAAAGATGTTGCTTATTGGATGTCTCCTGGAACACGCAGATTTCTAGATGAGGATTCTGCGACAGCTACTATCGGATTCCGTTGTGCGATGATTCGCGCGGGCTCAAACTACTAACAAAACTTTATGTATTAATACAAAGACCCTCCCCTTCGGAGGGTTTTTTATTGCGCCTCCGCAATGCAGGCAATACTAAGAGAGCGACATTGGTTATTGATGAGATGTTGGCCGCAGGCTTCCAATGTTGCGCCAGTAGTGACAACATCATCCACTAGTAGAATCCGTTGACCAACGATCATTTCAGCAGATTGAATTCCAAAAGCTCCCTCTACATTTTCCCAGCGCTCTTGTTTTGATTTTTTGGTTTGTGTGCTTGTTGTTGTTTTTCGAATAGAAATGCTTTCTGCCCAAGGAATCCCCAGGGAATGACTAAGTCCTTCTGCAAATTTTGCGCTCTGGTTGTATCCTCTTTTTCGTAAACGAGTTGGATGCAATGGGATGGGAATAATAACATCAAATTCATTTTGAAACCCTGCTTGGGCTAGTTCTTTTCCATAGGTAGATCCTAGTTTGACCCCAATCTCTGGATGATTTTTATACTTTAGTTCATGGAGCAACTGCTGCACGATACCCGATTTTCTGAATTTTAAGTAGGCTAATGCGTGTTCAATTGGCAACCGCCCGGTGAGACGGCTTTTTATCGGATTATCAATGGCCAAGTGGTAATTCGTCTTTGGAAGGTCAATCAGGCAGATCGTACAAAGTGTGTCTTCCCCCCTAACGAGTGATCTATTGCATCCATAGCAATAGTTGGGAAAGAAGAGGCTAATAAAATCTTTACCGATATCTAAGAGTCCACCATTCATTGTGCCTGCTAGATTTTCATTTTTTAAATTTATACCAAAGTTGGTAAAGGAAATTCCATTTTAAAGTTCTCAACTCGGATAGCAAGCAATGGTTTGACTTTTGACAAGTCAGGAAAGAATTCACTTTTGACTTTTACATTTCGAAGACTTGTCAAGTAGGCCATACCACTGCTCTTAGGCTTCGTTTCCATCAAACCTCGGTTGCTCGCCTGAACAATCGTAAGTGGAAGTACAGTTGTTGAAACAGGAAATCCGATGTTTTTTCTGATAAAATCTGCCTGGAAAAAAGGCACGTCATTTTTCCTAATAT
>JABFSY010000066.1 GCA_013140395.1 Cyclobacteriaceae bacterium | reverse complement strand
GCCCTGCTGTTCACTACAATTGGAGTTTCTTTTCCATTGGCTCTTTGCTTGCCACGTTAGCCATCATCGGCCTTTCCTATGGATTTTCGGTTTACATTACCAACTTCGGCAGTTATAATAAAGTATATGGCTCAATTGGGGCATTGATCGCACTAATGATTTGGATTCAATTGGTGACGGTGATTTTGCTTTATGGTTATGAGATCAATGCCAGCCTTCATTATGGTCGCAAAGTAGAAGCGGTAAGCGCCTATCAACGCAAAGAGAAAATTCATAAGTCGATCAAATAGATAGATTGCCCAATGTCAGAGCTCACAAAAAAGTGAACTTGCAGTACTTCGTAAATATGTTATAGTAAAAGAAGAATTTTGTAGTATGAATCCACAAATCGCGAAGCTATTTACGATCGCCAATAAGACCGAGCGACTCATCATTGGTTTGATGTCGGGTACTTCATTAGATGGGTTGGACATAGCGTTGTGCCGTTTTCGGGGAAAAGGTTTGGAAACCAAGATAGAATTGGTTGCCTTTGACACAGTCTCGTATGACTCAGAATTCAAAGAAGAAATCAAATCGGTGTTTTCAAAGCAACAAGTAAGTCTTGAGAAAGTGTGTTTGCTTAATCCGTGGGTTGGGTTGCACCATGCTCAATTGATATTGAAGTGCCTTGCTAATTGGAAGGTTGATCCTGCCACGGTTGATTTGATTGCGAGTCATGGTCAAACGATCTACCATGCACCAAAGCTATTGCATGGTCACCAAAAGTTTGGGAATGCTACACTTCAAATTGGCGATGGCGATCATATCGCACACGCCACGGGTGTTATTACACTAAGTGACTTCCGTCAAAAACATATTGCCGGTGGGGGAGAAGGCGCCCCACTTGCAGCCTATGGCGACTTTCTTATTTTTTCTAAACATGGGGAAGATCGCGTCATGCTGAATATTGGCGGCATTGCCAACTTTACCTATCTACCAGGAACTCTAAATGCAGATGAAGTTTTTTGCACAGATGTGGGGCCGGGCAATACAGTCATGGATGCTCTCATTCAGAAAAACTTCCCCCGGAAATACTTTGACGAAAATGCAGAGGTGGCAAAGCGCGGCACCTCGAACTCTGCCTTGTTGACTTCGCTAAAGGATCATCCTTTTTTCAACCAAGGATTTCCAAAAACTACCGGGCCAGAGTTGTTCAATTTGGCCTATCTGGAAAATGCTAAAAGGCTATCCGGCACGCAAGCTATTTCGCTCGAAGATACGATGGCTACTTTGAATCGCTTTTCTGCCGATATGATTGTGGAAGGTATTCGGAAGAGTGGTGGCGGCAAAACTAATTTAACGCTTTATTCCAGCGGAGGCGGCATGCACAATCCCTTATTAATGGAGAATATCAAAAGTCAACTGCCGGGTTTTTCGTTTTTGACGACAAGGGACCTTCATATCAATCCGGATGCGAAAGAAGCAGTATTGTTTGCTACACTTGCTAATGAGTGCGTGTGTGGAGGAGGTGTTCAGTATGGTTCTGGTCGAAATGGAATACCTTCAATTTCAATGGGGAAAATTTCCTTCCCTAATTAAGAACTGAATTGGCTCGTAATTACGCGAGCATTTTTTTGAATACATTGGTGATCATTTGTGAACTCGCCAGGTCTCCTCCTCTACAGAACCTCTAACCCTTTTGCTTTGAATGGCACAAGCATTGGATGGCTTGGATCGAGTTCAGTAATTAACGTATGGATAGATTCTGTCGGGCAGATATTAAATCGTTGTGATGAATTAATTTTTTCTGAAATAGTCAGCACGACAACTTTTTTAGCAGACTCCAACATTGCTTTTTTCAACTGCACCACATCCCAATCAAATTCAGCAAGACCCGTTTCTGCATCGAGGTTACCCATACCCATAAAGCACAAATCGACTTTCACTTGTGACAACGTACGGATGGCATCGCCACCAACAGCAATCTGGGCATCTTTGGAAAGTTTGCCACCCACAAAAATGGTTTCGATGGACGGGTGTTCAAGCAACTGCATCGCTATGGGCAGACTTGGTGTAAAGACGGTGAGCTTTAATTGATCGGGAAGCAGTCGAGCCACTTCTAAATTCGTGGTGCCTCCACTCATTAGGATCACCATATTATCGCGCAACAACTGAACTGCTTTTGTGGCAATAATTGACTTGCTTTCATGCGCGTAAATCTGGTCTTCACGATAGGTGTAGACATGGAAAGAGTTGGAGATAGCACCTCCATGAACCTTTTTTACTTTGCCTTGCTCGTTTAAATAATTCAAATCCCTGCGCACCGTATCTTCCGACACAGCCAGCTTCTGGGCAATGTCTACCAGTTGAACCCTATTCCGGATTTTGACCTCGTTAACGATATAATTAAGTCGCTCTTCTTTAAGCATTGGTCAGGCTTCTTGCACGATTTTACACAAAATGGGTCACAATCGTTTGCAATTCTAGAAAAAAAGCGCAAATTCATGCCATTGTTTACTAGGTTTTGCTGTTTTACAGCAAAGTGCGTAGGCAGATGAACAACCATTTTTCACCTTAAACTATTTTTCATGATAAACATTTACAAGCAAAAAAGGCGCAGTCTCTGGTGCATGGGGCTGGTTTTTCTCTTGTCGTTCTCTACGCTTCAGGCGCAGGCTCAAGAGGTAGTAGTTACCGGCAAGGTAACGGATGCAGAAACGTAGCAGGGGTTGCCGGGTGCTTCGGTTCGTGTGGTAGGCACCACTACCGGTACTGTCACTGACGTAGACGGAAATTTTTCGTTAAGCGTGTCTGCAGGTGGGTCGGTCAAAATTGAGATCAGCTTTGTGGGCTATGCAACAGCGACTGCTGATGTTCAAGTTGCAAACGGTTCAACGGCTCCCATCAATGTGGCGTTGAAGGCAGAGTATAGCGCACTTGATGAGGTTGTGGTGGTAGGCTCAACACTCAAATCTGCTAAGCGGGAACTAGGAAATAGTATCACCTCTGTAAATTCGGCTTTGATTGAAAGGTCTGGAGCAAATAATCTATTTAATGCATTGCAAGGTAAAGTACCAGGCGCACAGATCACACAAAACTCTGGTGATCCTGCTGGTGGAATGACTATTCGTTTACGTGGGGTAAAATCACTTTCAGGACCCTCGGATCCTCTCTACGTGATTGATGGTGTGATTGTAAGTAATTCTACGTCCAACGTTTCTCAGACTGCTTTGGGAAATCAAGTAGGCGAAGCAGCTCTCGGCAACAATCGATTAGTGGATATCAATCCTGCCGATATTGAAACTTTAAATGTGATTAATGGAGCCGCTGCTGCTGCGCAGTATGGTTCAAGAGCTTCTAATGGGGTTGTGTTGATTACGACTAAGAAGGGCAAGTCAGGAGCGCCAAGAATTTCGTTCTCGACTAGCGTAACCATGAATGAACTTAGAAAGAAAGTTCCGATTAGCACCTATGGTAAGCAATTTGGTTTTTCGGCACTGCGTCTACATACCATTGGCGGTCTTACGAATGCACAACTTCCAACATACATTCCACAGCCGGGAGAGACGTTTACAGCCGTGACGCGTGATGGAGTAGTCACTAACCTGAGAACAAATTTAGTTGATGTAACACGGTACGACTACCAAGATCAGATCTTTCAAAAAGGGTACGGCACAGATAATAACTTATCCATAAATGGTGGCAACGACAAAACACAATATTTCACGTCTATTTCTTATTCGCGGAATGAAGGTATTATCAAAGGCACTGATTTTACACGATACAATATCAGAGCGAGAATCGAACAACGCTTGGCGGATTGGGCAAAAATGAGTGTCGGCTTATCGTACGCAAATTCATTCAGCAATGAAAAGGCGAACGGGAATGTTTTTTATAGCCCGATTAACTCCATTAATATCACGAATAATATCTATGATATTACCCAAAGAGACGGAGCGGGGAAGCTTTTAGCTGTTGAACCAACGCGTGTAAATCCACTTTCTACCATAGAAGATATGAATTTCACGCAGTCGACTAATCGCACCATTAATGACCTTCAATTGAATCTTACTCCTATGAAGGGGTTAGGAATCGACTTGATTGTGGGGGTAGATGCATTTACGCAGAATGGTCGCGGTCTTATAAAGCCCTATCCTTACCAAGCCACTGCCGGTTTGCCAGCTGAACGTTATCCAACCGGGTATGCTTCAAACGCAAGTAATTCTGTATTACAATTTAACACAGACTTGAATATCTCTTATGAGAGACAGTTGACTTCCGACTTAAAACTTAATGCCATTATTGGTGGAAGTTATCAATACCAACGCACCGATTTCCAACGAGCAAGTGGTGAGGGGCTGGCCCCATTTATCGAAACAGTAAGTGGCGCAAGCACGGCAGTAACGGCTGGCTATGGCTTGCCGCAGTTTGCTCTAACTGGTTACTTTGTACAGGGCACTCTAGGCTACAAGAATCTGGCTTTTTTAACCGGAGCCGTTCGGAGAGATCAGTCGACCGTATTTTCTCCAAGTGAACGAGATCAAACCTATCCTAAAATAAGTGGTAGCTTTGTGGCTTCGGATTTGGATTTTTGGAAAAATGCCATTCCTTCAAATATTGTAAGTTCACTAAAGTTAAGGGCTTCATGGGGTCAAGCTGGTAATCTTACCCCAGGAGATGTATTTCAAAGATTTTGGCAATTTCAGCCAACACCTTATTTAGGAAGAAACACCATTGTCCCGAGTTCACAGTTAGCCAACCGAAATGTGAAACCTGAGCGCATGACAGAGTTTGAGTTCGGAACCGATGTTAGCTTTTGGAACAACAAGATTAATTTAGGAGCTACCTTTTATAATCAAAATATCACTGACTTAGTAGTTAGTCGCGGAACGGCTTCTTCCGAGGGCGGCTTAAGTATTGTAAACAATGTGGGTACGATGGAGAATAATGGCCTTGAGATATCATTAAACATTGTTCCTATAAAAACCCAGAACCTAACTTGGGATGTAACCTTTATCTACAACCAAAATAGGAATAAGGTCACGAAGTTAGGCAGCCCTACGATATCCATTTCAAATGCTGCAGGTGCTCCTGTATTTTTGATTGAAGGTGCTCCTGCCAGTGTGTTTTATGGCACTGCAATCGCAAGGGATGCTGCTGGTAATCCTTTGTTGACGCCTCAAGGCTTTTTGCAAAGTGAACGCGGCACCCAAAATTCATTAACGCCCCTTACATACGTTCCTGTGAGAGATGCTGTAACAGGTCAGCCCGTTCTAACCGGAACTTCTGCCGTAAGGACGATCGTAGGAAATCCTAATCCAGATTGGACTGGCTCATTAATGAGCAACTTGGCTTACAAGAATTTTAATTTTAATTTCTTATTTGATTTTGTTCAAGGTGTCGAGGTTTTCAATGCGGATAAAAGGACACGAGAAAACGTGGGTATAGGTCCGATTGCTGAGCAAGAGATGAGGGGCGAAATTGTAAGGGGTTATATTTTTGCTATTGGACCAATAGAAGAGTGGCGAGTTGACAACGGTTCATTTGTAAAACTGCGCGAGATCGGATTGTCATACAATTTAAAAAGCCCTATCAAAGGGATCAACAATGTTAACATTGGTTTGTCAGGAAGAAACCTGATTTCGTGGGATAGCTACAATGGGTATGACCCCGAAACAAATGCTGGAGGCAATAGCGACCGAGTTAGGGGCGTTGACTTTGGTAACGTACCTATTCCTCGTACGTACAAGGCTCAAATCACCTTTTCATTCTAACACCTTAAATCAACTGATGATATGAAAAAGATAATAAACACAGTCGTTTTGATAGCGGTGTTCTTGTTTGCGTCTTGCAACCAAGAGTACTTTAACCCCAGCTCTGCGAGCCAGACTCAGGTTGTTTCTGATGTTACGGGTCTTATTACGTTGGCCAATGGGTTATCGTACAAGTATTCGATTACACGTGTATCTCCAAATTACACTCTGCCAACAACAAGTGGCCTTCTTACGCGTGAATTAGTGGTGTTGAATGCAGGTAATACGGATGAGCAAAATCTGTTTCAGGGTGGAGCTAGTGTGATAGGCAACAATGGAGTGATAACAAATTTGTGGAACCAATGCAATCTGATAAAGTCAAATGCCGATTTGATTCTGAGTAATCTGAACATTGTGACCGACCAAGGAACCAAGGGGCCACTGCAAGCCCATGCTGCAATATTTAAGGCTCTCGCTCTTGGTAATCTGGTAATGTTTTGGCAGCAAGCGCCTATTGTGACATCTTCAAATGCTCCGTTTGTAGACCGAACAGCTGTTCTTAATGAAGCCATTTCCATTCTGGAAGCAGCGGGAACGGAATTGGCAAAAGCCCCGATTTCAGCTGCTTTTTCAACACGCATTGCGGCTGGCATTGACTATGCTAATACTATCAATGCTTTGATTGCAAGGTATGCCCTAATGGCAGGCAACAATGATAAAGCACTAGCGGCAGCCAATCTTGTGTCCCTTGCTACATCCGTTAAATCTGAGTTTCGACATGATGACTTAACGCGCAATGCTTTGTTCGAAACTAGTTTTGGGAATAAGAATGTATGCGAGCCGCTTAATAATAAGTTTAGTCTTCCGCTGGCTTTAGAAACTCCACTGTCGGATGGACGGATCGCTTTCTTTTTTAGCGCAGGGGGATCTTTGAATTTAGGGCGAGCAAGTTTCTTTACATCAAATTCAAGTGTGTTACCAGTCTATCGTGCTGGAGAAGTTACCTTGATCAAAGCAGAAGCCTTCGCCCGGAAAAATGACTTGGCAAACGCGACCACTGAACTAAATAAAATTTTGCAAAAACTGCCTGCTGCTGATTCGTACGCTATTGGTGCCAACCAACCGGCTTATAGTGGCGCGAACACACAAGGCGCAATTTTGGATGAAATTTATAAGCAAAGATGCATCGAACTCTATTTGACGGGCATGAGATTAGAAGATAGCCGAAGGTTCGGTCGACCTGCTTCAGAACGGAGTCGTGACTTTTTGCCTTATCCATTTTCAGAGAGAGACAACAATCCAAACACACCAGCAGATCCTGCGAACTAATTACCAGATAGTTGTAAAAAAAGAAAGGCGCTCATCGAGCGCCTTTCTTTTTTTTCTGAGTTGATTGATTAGAAACCTCCTCTGTACTTATATGTCTTCGCCACTTTATCAATAGCTACCATGTAGGCTGCAATGCGAAGTGATACTTTGTATTCATTGGCGGTTTTATAAACGTTATCAAACGCATCTTTCATAATCCGGTCGCTTCTTCTGTTTACACGGTCGGCTGTCCATTTGTAGCCCAGGCGATTTTGCACCCACTCAAAATACGAAACAGTAACGCCTCCTGCGTTAGCCAAAATATCAGGCACAACACTAATTCCCTTTTCGTAAATGATATTATCCGCCTTTGACGAAGTTGGGCCATTCGCGCCTTCTACGATCAACTTAGCCTTTATATTACCAGCATTGCTACCTGTAATTACATCTTCCGTTGCAGCGGGCACCAATACATCAACATCGAGTGTTAAAAGATCTCCGCTTGGTATTTTCTCCGCTAGCGTAAAACCTTCCAAAGTACCCTTGTTGGCATCGCGGTACTTTACAGCTGCTTCAATGTCAATTCCATTTGCATTGTAGTACGCACCATTCAGATCACTGATCGCTTGCACTTTTAATCCACGCTCAGACAATAGTCGTGCTGCCCATGAGCCCACGTTTCCAAATCCTTGCACGGCACATGTTGCCTTGTACGGATTGATTTTTAATTTCTCCATCGCAGCCAATGCTGACACCATCACACCACGACCAGTTGCTTCGGTTCTTCCGAGTGATCCGCCCAATACAATTGGCTTGCCAGTGACAACGGCATTCACCGTCATACCTTGTGTTCTGGAGTACTCGTCCATTAACCACGCCATTTCACGAGGACCGGTACCCATATCTGGTGCGGGAATATCTTTATCAGCACCGAAAATATCAATCATCGAAAGAGTGTAAGCGCGCATTAAGCGCTCAATTTCACCTGCGGACATTTCCCGAGGATTGCAAGCCACACCGCCTTTTGCACCACCATACGGAATATCCACCACAGCACACTTCCAGGTCATCCAGGCAGCCAGTGCTTTTACCTCATCCAAATTAACATGCGGATCGAACCGAATACCACCTTTTGATGGACCGAGGATTGTTGAGTGAATAACGCGATATCCTTCGAAAACACGAATGCTACCATCGTCCATTGTAACGGGCAATGAAACAATAACCTGCCTTGCAGGCACTTTCAGAACATTGTACACTTCTTCCTCAAGCCCTAAAATTTGAGAGGCTGTGCGGAAGCGAGACATCATTGCCTCAAATGGATTTTCTTTGTCTAATAAGGGTGCTGGTTCGATATAAGCCATAAACTGATTTTTGATTTACGATTATTTGATTTACGATATTTTAAATCATCGGTTTGCTAACGGAATCGTCTTTTTTGATGGAACGAAATCGGTTGCAAAGATAGATAAATTGTTCAGAAGGGCTGAGGAAGCACAAAATAGGATATAATGTTCTGGACTTTTTGGAAGATTTGAAATAAAAGGTTGGACTTCCGCGTTTAGGCCTACAGTTCTTTTGTTCTTCACCATCAATTTCTGCGGAGGAAGACCTAAAAAATCTCTAAAAACGCGACAATAAAGGGTGCCGATATAAACAGTCCATCGAAGCGATCGAGGAACCCGCCATGACCGGGCAAGCTGTTCCCCGAGTCTTTGATTTCGATACTTCGTTTCAAAAGGGATTCAATTAAATCTCCGTACACACCGCCTATTACGATGATTACACAGATGCTTATCCACTGCCAAAACGCCAGTAGTTCGAAAAAGTAAGAAATACCATACGTCATTGCCAAGGCGAGGAGTGCTCCACCGATTACACCCTCCCAGGATTTTTTAGGAGAGATTCGTTCAAACAATTTTCGTTTACCAAAAAGTGAACCTGCAAAATAAGCGCCTGTATCGGTCGCCCATAAAATAAACAAACATCCGAATATGATTTCAAAATGATACGTACCTTCTTCGAAGGCTGCGATGTTTAGCAATGCCAACGGCACAGCGATATAGAATATTCCAAGGAAGGTATAAGCTATATTGGTAAACGGCTTGCGCTCAAATTTTTTATACAATTTAATCATGTAAACACATGACAGCAACGGGAAAAAGATAAAGTAATAACGATAGGAAATGCTTCCTCGCTCAATGAAGAAAGACAAAAAGAAAATGGTCAACCCGCAAATGGTTCCGAAGGTTTTTTGGGGGATCATTCCATCGAGTCCCGAAAGTTTGTAGAATTCCCCTAAGGAAAGGATACAGATGACAAAGAAAACGAGTAGGTAGGTCCACTCACTGTAAACAATACCGAAAATAATTCCCGCGGCTCCTAGCAAACCAGTGGCAATGCGTTGCGGAAGATTACTGAATTTTTTAATGGTAGCGCTCACCTGAGAGATGGATTTGAAGATTGAAGTTTTGTTTTGAAGTACCATAGCGCGGTCGCCACAATTCCAGCCGCAACGATAACTGCCGGCCAGGGTGCTGCCTCTGGTGAATCTAAATTGGTGTCCACAATTTTTTTCTGATAAAGGTAAATCATACAC
>JABFSY010000353.1 GCA_013140395.1 Cyclobacteriaceae bacterium | reverse complement strand
GTATTTATATACAACGGAATGAATCTCATCAGCAAGGGACTTTTGTGGGGCAACGTAATTGGCATTGGCATCTGCTGGCTACAAGATCAGTACAAGATCATGACGCTAAATCCACACGACTATTACGTAAGCTATGTACCCATCGAATGGTCTTTCACTACAGTATTCATATTGAATTTGCTCATTTTCTCAACCGTTACAATGGTGCTCCTTCTGCCCACTCGATTCATTACAAAAATCAGCCCGGTGAAAGCCATACGGTTCGACTAACCCACAAAGTGTAGACCGAATGCGATACGTTTGGCAATGCCAAACTAACTGGTTAGATTTGGCTTAGTGAAAAGACTATTGACGATATTTTTGCTTGGGCTATTTCTACTCAATATTGTTGGGTACTATGGCGTATTTGTAGGAATCAGTCTTTCGGGTGCTGCAGCGATGCGCGAGCAATTCGATACCGAAAAATCTTTCCAAGATGAAGTTTTAATTAAAGTTCCCATCGCCATTCCGTATGCAGTGGATGCAACTGACTATCAACGAGTAGATGGAGAATTTGAGCATCAAGGACAAGTGTATCGTTTGGTAAAACAGAAATTACAGAGCGATACTTTATATATTGTTTGCGTAAAAGATGGTAGTGCCTCGAAGATAAATCTTGCGCTTGCTGACTACGTAAAAACTTTTACCGACAAACCTGCAACGACAAAATCAGGAACCGCTCCTATCTTTCAATTTTCAAAAGACTACTTATCTATCACAACGAAAATCACTCAGACTACGAGTGGCTGGGCTGCCCCCATTCTTTTTTCAACAGATGATTTCAATTTATCTACTGTTTCGCGAGACATCCAATCTCCTCCCCCAAAAGCCAGTTAACTGACTGTCGAACTTACACGACCAGTCCATCCATCCTGAAAGAATCAAGTAACGATTCTTTTGGAATGTTCACTTAAAGGTATTGCCTTAACAAGTATTGCTTTGCAATAGGCGAGCCTATTCAACAATTATTGTATACGCTAAAAATTACAAATTCATGCAATTCAAAATTACAATTGGTTTTGTTCTAATGATCGTGCTATCTGCCCAAGGTCAGGGAATGATAGATGGTTTTATGCGAGGTCGTGGCAACCTAACAACTGCCCTTAGTTATAGCACAGAATCCTATGATACCTACTACGTAAAGGACTCCGCAGTCAACAACCCCAATCTGGGTACTATTTCTACCACGAGCGTCAACCTTTTTGCCGCTTTCGGTGCGACCAAATATTTGGACGTTGTCATTGGACTTCCGTTTGTATCAGCGAATGCATCTCAAGGATATTGGTCCACGCAAAGCGCGTTACAAGATTTTTCCATCTACCTAAAAGGGCGGGTCTACGAAAAGGATTTTGGTGCGCTGGGGAAATTATCGGCTATAGCTGCAGCTGGGTACATTATGCCAGCGAGCAACTATGTGCCAGATGCACCGGTTGCCATAGGTCATCGATCCAAGAACCTAGAGGGAAGACTATTAATCCAATATCGATTGCCCTTCGGTCTATTTGTGATGACACAGGGTGGTTACATACAAAGAGGAAACATCACCATTGATCGCGGTTATGAAGTAAGTGTGCCTGACGCCTGGGACTATGTAGTAAGGGTCGGTGGCTCTTACAAAATATTTTATGCGGATGCGTGGCTTAACATTCAACGCGCACGTAGCGGAACCAATATTGGCGCGGGTGTTCCATTTCCTACAAATGCAGTTTCTTATCAGCGAGCAGGTTTTACGCTCTACTCAAGCGTCCCACCAATAAAAAATCTCGGTATAAGTGCTGGTATGTCGTTTACGCTTTCCGGTGAAAACATTGGCAAGGCCACACGTATAAGTATTGGCATCGTCTACAACGTGCCAGTCATCAAGGACAAGAATAATTAAATCGTCAACGAACTACTGGACATGAAAAAATCAACAAGCCCTATGAAGTTGTCTAACAAAGCGTATGTCTTCAAATGGAAGGCAGCCATAATGCTGATTATCACATTTTCCTTTCTGCAAAGTTGCGATGAGGACATCCCAAGTATCAAGTCTTTGCCTATACTAGCCCCTACAAAAGTTGATGAAACGGCCGGCAACTGGAAAACCGTTTTAAATATAAACGCAAGTTCTATTTCGCTACCCACTGCCGAAGCTATCTCCAGCGCGGCCTATCAGGCAGAACTAGCTGAGCTAGTCAGTTTGTCTACTAACCGCACCGCCAGTCAAACAAATACTACTAACTACTGGGCAGCGGGCGCTGTCGTACGCTGGAATGAAATTGCTCGTGCACTCGTAGCAAAATACAACATAGCCCCAATAGTAGGCGCACCGGCAAATCCGAATAAGCCCTTTTCCAATCCTCCTTTTGCTGCACGTGCTTATGCCTTGCTTAGTGTTGCACAGTATGATGCATTGGTGACAAGTTGGAAATTCAAATACCAGATTAATCGCCCTGCACCAGCATCCACCAATGCTAGCATTAATTTATTAACCCCTGAAACAACATTACCTTCTTTTCCCTCTGAACATGCGGTAGTCGCTGAAGCTTCTAGAAAAGTGTTGGAATTTTTGTTTCCGGCCGAGAAAGAATATCTGCAAAAGTTAGCTGACGAAAATAAAAACAGCCGCAAATGGGCAGGTGCCAATACGCAAAGCGATTTAGATGCAGGCACAAGCCTTGGTTCGCAGGTGGCTACGCTTGTCATCAATAGAGCTAAAACAGACCGCATGAGTCAAGCTGGAAGCCAGACAACTTTTATCGACTATTTTAACATTGCAAGAATTGCTGAGTCCGATCGATGGATAAGTCTTGAACTACCGTACCGTCCGCCTATGCTTCCACTGTATGGAAAAGTGAAACCATGGTACGACAGCGTGTCTGCTTTTGCAGCGTTGCCGCCAGCTCCCCCATCTCTTTCTTCATCTGAATTTAAAAACGCCTTGCAAGAAGTAAGAAAGATTGCAGATGAACGCACACGCGAGCAATGGCGTATTGCCGATTTTTGGGCAGATGGTGCCGGGACGTACACTCCGCCAGGACACTGGAATCTAATTGCCCAAGAGCTAATCATCGAATCAAAATGGAGCGAAGTAAGATCAGCACGAGCTTTTTCGCTAATGAACAGGGCCGTTATGGATGCAGGTATCTTATGTTGGTATTCTAAGTATCAATACTATTTGCCTCGCCCTTCACAACTGGATCCCGCTATCAAAACAGCTACAGGCATACCAAATTTCCCATCTTACACCTCTGGGCATGCAAGTTTCTCTGGTGCTGCCGCCACCTTGTTAGCATACCTGTTTCCAACCCAGGCAAATCGACTTCTAAACCAGGCCGATGAAGCAGCGGTGTCCCGACTTTATGGCGGTATTCATTATCGATTTGATAACGATCGCGGAAAAGAATGTGGAGCAAAAATTGGTCAATTGGCGGTGGCCTGGGCACAAGCTGATGGCGCGAATTAGGAGTTAGTTTTTATTTGTTTTAAGGTTGACGGTGTCGGGGACGAACAAACCCGGCACCGTTTTTTTTGTCCAAATTCTAAGTATGCAATCGGTTTCAAAAATTTATCTCCGAACTACCCCCTTGCATCCTAACTTTCGATTACTATCTTTAGATGATGCCTTTCAGCACACTCCTTACCGATTATAAAACACCTCCCCACGTGTGGGATGAAATGTGCGATCAGCAAGCGATCCGCAGTCACTATCAAGTGTTTCTGCAAAGCCTTAAAAATGACTCGATAGCAGAGTTGGTCAAGAAAAACGAACTGGCCAAAAAATTATTCATGAGTCAGGGAATTACCTTTACGGTGTATAGCGATGGCGAGGGGATTGAGAAGATTTTTCCGTTTGATATACTACCAAGAATTATCACCGCTACTGAATGGTCAATCATTGAACGGGGAATTAAGCAACGAGTAAAAGCGTTGAATATTTTTTTAGCCGATGTATACCACGACCAGTTCATTATCAAAGATGGAAAGATACCGGCCGCGCTAATTCTCTCTTGCCCAAATTTTATGAAAGAAATGGTGGGCGTGGACGTGTCGCACGGAATTTATACTCATATATCCGGTATTGACCTTATCCGCGATAGCGATGGTTCGTTCTACGTGTTAGAAGATAATTTACGAACACCGTCAGGTGTTTCTTATATGCTGGAAAACAGAAGCATGACCTATCGGATCTTTCCTGGCACGCTTCCCAAGAACAATGTGCGTTCAATAAAAGACTATCCAGATCTTTTACTTAAGAATTTGATGGCACTTTCGAAACGGGCCATCAGCAATCCCACGGTGGTATTACTTACACCCGGGATTTATAACTCTGCTTATTTTGAACACACCACACTCGCGCGGTTAATGGGTGTTGAGCTAGTCGAAGGTCGCGACTTAGTGGTAGACAATGCAAAAGTCTACATGAAAACAACGGCCGGACTTAAGCAAGTGGATGTGATTTACCGAAGAGTAGATGATGATTTTCTTGATCCGTTGGTATTCAATCCGAAAAGCATGCTTGGTGTGCCGGGCCTTTACTTTGCGTTTCGCTCAGGCAATGTAGCCATCATCAACGCACCGGGCAATGGCGTTGCGGATGACAAAGCAGTTTATCCTTATGTGCCGGAAATGATTAAGTATTATTTGAACGAAGAGCCCATTTTAAAGACGGTACCCACTTACTCGATGAGCGACCCCGAACATTTTTCGCTCGTGTTTTCGCAAATCAATAAGATGGTTATTAAAAAAACGAATGAAAGCGGAGGCTACGGCATGCTCATGGGAAACGCAGTGACAGAAAAAGAAGTGGTGGAGTACAAAAAGGAAGTCGAGAAAAATCCTCGTCAGTTCATTGCGCAACCCATCATTAGTTTATCTACGGTGCCTTGTTTTATTGATAGCAAAATTCAACCACGACATGTGGACTTGCGACCTTTTGCGTTGTACGGTCCCCAAGGAATTGAAATTGTGCCAGGTGGCTTAACGAGAGTTGCTTTACGCGAAGGCTCGTTAGTCGTTAACTCATCTCAGGGGGGTGGTAGTAAAGATACGTGGGTATTAGCCGGATAGTAGATGATGCCAAACTTAAAATCAAATAGGAAGTATGTTAAGTAGAGTGGCCGATTCGGTTTTCTGGATGGCTCGCTATTTAGAGCGTACCGACAACGCACTTCGTTTGTTGCGCACCGACTACATTGCTTCTCAAGATGAAATATTAAACTTCGATTGGCAACGTGTAACCGATACACTCAGCACTAAGAGTGAAACAGCAATGGTCGTTACCTCTTATCGCGAAGCTCTTTATCACCTGGTTCTAAACAAAGACCATGATGCTTCAGTGTTTACCAATATCGTTCGGGTGCGTGAAAATGCCCGATCGGTGCAAGACTACATTACCAAAGAACTTTGGCAATGTTTGAACGACTACTACCATATTGTGCGCGATCCGCATACAGAAGACTTGCTTCTTCAACAAGATCCGGTAACTGCGCTGGACACATTGTTGCGTGAAAGCATTATTTTTTATGGAACCGTAGAAGTAACCATGAACCGCGGTGACGGTTATACCTTTCTTAACTTGGGCAAATACATTGAGCGAGCCCTGCAAAGTTTAGACCTGCTTGAAATGAAATGGGACATTGCCGATGAAGTGACCGAACCCGTTAGCTGGAAATATCTACTTTACGCCTTATCAGGATTTGAATTTCATACGAAGTTTTATAGAAATGCACTACAAACAGAAGATGTCATTCACCAGGTTTTATTCAATACTCAGTTCCCCCATTCAGTAAGCTACAGCCTAAGTCAGATTGATCGCTACTTTCAACGATTGAAAGAAACCTCACTAACTGATAATTTCAAGGAAATGGAATTCTTGGCTGGCAAAATGGTGAAGGATATTCAGTATACCACCGTGAATAAAAAGGATAGCGTGGCTGTCCGCGAATTGATCACAGCAACAAGAAACCAAATTTTAAATTTCAGCCACAAGCTCACCACCTTGTACTTTGGCTATAAATAACGTAGTTTAGTTGAATGCCTGAATTCTATATCCACCATCGTACGCTGTACAGCTACCCTGAAAAAGTTGTAGACTCGGCAAACCAAATCAAACTTTACCCTTTCAATGACAATCACCAACAGGTGGTGAGTCATCTGTTGAAGATCTCTCAACAGCCATCCATCTATACCTTGCAAGATTATTTCAACAACACAACCGGGTTCTTTTCATTGCTGCAGCCCCACCAGGAGCTGTCCATCGAAAGTTTTCTTCGCGTACAGATGAGTAATCCCCTCTACCCATCGCGGGACGCTTCCAGCGAAGTTTGGGACAAAATTTTGGCCGAAGACCTACAGCAAAGATTTTTTGACTACTTGCGCCCCGAAATCGCAGAATGTGAAACGGAAGTACGTTCCATCCTAACAGCAAGCGAGGATAAACTGGTTCATCCGTTAGATTCACTCACTTCCTTGTCGAGTTTCATTTATAAAAACTTCACCTACCAAAAAGGCGTGACAAATATCGAAACGCAAGTGGATGAAATCTGGAAGCTAAAAGCTGGAGTTTGCCAAGACTTCGCTCACTTGCTCCTGTACATGATGCGCCTGCTGAAAATTCCTGGACGTTACATCAGTGGATATATCTGCCCGGGCTCGAGTGAATGGCGTGGAGAAGGCGCTACACACGCTTGGGTTGAAGCATGGCTACCCGATTTAGGGTGGGTGGGCATCGATCCTACCAATAATTGTCTGGCGGGTGAGCGGCATGTGCGACTAGCTACAGGACGAAATTTTACAGATACCACGCCCGTGAAAGGAACCTATAAAGGAGCCGAAGAACATATTTTGGAAGTGACGGTACAATTCAGCACCACCGAGTTTACCGAACCCCAATTAGCTGGAATATTACCCATTAATTTAGTAGCCATCGAGCCTGAGGTAATGGCGCGCAACTCTTATGTTGCGTACATGCAAATGCAGCAACAGCAGCAATAAAAAATTACGCCAGATCACCTGGAGACAACGAAAAGCATCCTATTTCCGACTATCACATTTCCGATACTACTGTGTCATATTTAGAATTATATTTAGCTCACAAATACAAGTCACCATGAACAAAAAAATCATACTATTTTTTTTACTAGTCTTTCCTGTACTCTGTCCATTCGCGCAAAATGGCAAGAAAGAACTGGCCACAAACGCAAAAACAAACTCAACCGCTACAGATCTGAATGCTTATTTCAAATCTGTCAAGTGGCGAAATATTGGTCCTTTCCGTGGAGGCCGATCGGTATGTGCAACGGGTGTTGTCGGTGATATTACTACCTACTACATGGGCACAACGGGTGGTGGTCTATGGAAAACAGAAGACATGGGCTTGACCTGGAAAAACATTTCTGACGGGTTTTTCAAAACAGGCTCTGTTGGAGCGATAGCCGTAGCGGAGAGTGATCCCAACGTAGTGTATGTTGGAATGGGTGAACACGCTGTAAGGGGTGTTATGACACATCATGGCGATGGCGTCTACAAATCGACAGACGCAGGAAAAACATGGAAGAAAATAGGGCTTGACCTTACTCAACATATTTCTAGAATTGCCGTCCATCCGAAAGATCCAAATGTTGTGTTTGTTGCTGCCCAAGGAGCACTCTATAGCAACTCAAAAGAGCGGGGTGTTTACAAATCAGTAGATGGAGGAACTACCTGGGCCAACGTCCTATTCGTAGATGATAAAACAGGCTGCGTAGAACTATCGATGGACATGAACAATCCTCGTATCTTGTATGCCGCCATGAATGAATATGGCCGCCTTCCCTGGAAGGTAATCAGTGGAGGCGCTGGAAGCGGGCTATACAAATCAACCGATGCAGGCGCAACCTGGAAGAAAATTCAAAACGGCCTTCCTAAAGAATTGGGAAAGATGGCGATTGCCGTCTGCCGGTCTAATTCCGAAAAAGTATATGTGCTTGTGGAAAGTGACTCTGACAAAGAACTGGGAGGTTTATTTGTGTCTACCAACGCAGGCGAAAAATGGACCCGTGTAACAAATGATCACCGCCTTATACAAAGGGCCTGGTACTACATCGAATTGTTTACAGATCCCAACAATGAAAATACCGTTTATGTATTGAGTGCTCCTGCGCTTCGTTCTGAGGATGGCGGCAAAACCTGGGAAAATCTATCAGGAACACATGGAGACTTTCATGACCTGTGGATTAATCCTAACAATTCTAAAAACATGGTGATTGCGGATGACGGAGGTGCCGGTGTGTCGGTCAACTATGGAAAGAGTTGGTCTACTCAGAGTAATATGCCTACGGCACAGTTTTATAGAATCAATGTCGACAACTTGTTCCCCTACAATATTTATGCTGGTCAACAAGATAACTCTACAGTGAAAATTGCCAGTCGCGAATTAGCCAGTGGTGGAATTACCACTGAGAGTTGGACTTCATCAGCGGGTGGCGAAAGTGCTTTTCTTGCATTTGATCCAAACGACCCTCGCTATGTACTAGGTGGGAGTTATCAAGGCACGATTGAAGCACTTGATACAAAAGCAAACGCTGCTACGAACATTATGACTGCTCCCATCCAGTATTTAGGAATGGATGCGAAAGATATTAAGTATCGCTACAACTGGAACGCACCCATCATTTGGTCTAAACACGAACCAAATACTTATTATCACGGTGCACAACTTTTGCTGAAGACAACAGACATGGGTGTGACGTGGAAGGAAGTTTCTCTTGATTTGACAAGAAACGAAAAAAGCAAACAAGGAAAAGGTGGTGGTCCTTACACCAATGAAGCTGTGGGCGCTGAGAACTATGGCACGTTAAGCTACGTCATTGAATCGCCCTATGAAAAAGGTGTGATCTGGACGGGCAGCGATGATGGACTTGTGCACGTAACAAGAGATGGTGGAGCTACATGGCAAAATGTTACTCCCGCTGGTCTACAGGAATGCTTGATCAACGCTATCGAAGTTTCCCCACATGATAAGTCAGTCGCCTATATCGCAACCACTCGTTATAAATTTAACGATCATGCACCTGGGCTTTATAAAACAACTGACTACGGGAAGACTTGGAATAAAATTATTGCCGGCATTCCAAACAACGCGTTTACCAGAGTCGTGAGAGAGGATGATCGAAGAAAAGATTTGCTCTTTGCTGGTACAGAAATCGGTATGTTTATTTCATGGAATGGTGGAAAGGAATGGTCACCGTTTCAGTTGAATCTGCCAGTCACGCCTATCACTGATTTGAGAATCCACCAGAACAACTTGATAGCATCAACTTCGGGAAGGTCTTTTTGGGTTTTAGATGATCTTGATCTTTTCCGTCAATATAAATCAGATGCACCCAGCTTAACACTATTTCAACCAACTCCGACAGTCATTGTAAATGGGAGTAGTGAATTGGATAGAACATCCGATGATTTTGATGGCACGCATCCTTACCGTGGAATTAATCCCGCTACCGGTGTTGTCATGTATTATCAGTTGCCCGAGTTAAAAGGAAGTGAGCTCATTACACTAGAAATAAAAGATAGCCAAGGTAACGTGGTTCGTACTTTCAGTTCTCAACGCGACACCACTTCAGTGAGTTATGCTGGCGCACCTCCTACAGACCCTACTCTCTCTAAATC
>JABFSY010000213.1 GCA_013140395.1 Cyclobacteriaceae bacterium | reverse complement strand
TTATTGATTTGGGCGTAGAACTAAATGTGATCCAAAAATCTGGCTCTTGGTTTTCGTACAATGGGAATAAATTAGGTCAGGGTCGCGACTCTGTGAAACAACTGATTGAAGATAATCCTGAGATGATGGAAGAGCTCGAGAAAAAAATAAAAGAAAAGATTTCAGCGGGTGCAGATATCAAGAAAGAAGAAGAATAGATAAATCCAAAAAGTTCAGGGTAGGCAGCCCTGAACTTTTCTCTTGACCAAAGTCCAATTTTTTTAACTGAGGGGTCCTTCCCAGTACTGCATCTGCGGAAATAAGCTTTTTAAATTCAAGGGCTTTTCAAAAAGGCCAAAAACTGAAGATCCCGATCCGCTCATACTAGCATAAGCCGCACCCTTCGCATAGAGTTGATTCTTAATCTCCAAAACTTCCGGATAAAGCTTAAAAACAGATTCTTCAAAATCATTCCCCAACAACCCATTCCAGCGGGCAACTGGCAGTTTTAAAGTTTCTTGGAGGCTAACTTCTGGTGACTTTGGGATTACGCTACTATAAGCTTGTTGGGTCGAAATATGAATTGGAGGTTTGACCAAAATCAGCCAAAAACCTTTTAGAGTAATGTCTAGATCATACAATATTTCCCCTTTACCAGATCCAATCTGAGGTTTATCTTGTGTAAAGAATGAACAGTCGCTGCCCAGTTGCGCGGCATATTTTCTAAGTTGATCGGGCGTCAAAGACAATTCAAAAACATTGCTTAGCAACCGAAGAGTATATGCTGCGTCAGACGATCCTCCCCCCAATCCTGCACCAATAGGGATAATTTTGTGCAAATGGATTTTAACCGGCTCTATGTCAAAATCGCTTTTTAATAGGTCATAGGCTTTTAAACAAAGATTTTCCTCCGCTCTTCCGGGAATGGAATTACCAGAAAAAGTCAACTCTGTTTCCTTTGCCGGTATAACCTCTAAAATGTCAGTCCAAGGAATCGGGTAGAAGCAAGTTTCAATATTATGAAACCCATCTTGCCTTTTTGAAAGGATGTTTAGCCCTAAATTAATTTTACAAGGAGGAAATGCAATCATCTACAATTTCCAACGAATAACTACTTAGACAGCCGGTCGACCATTTGCTGCGTGATACCGGAGGATGAAAAACCTCCGTCATGCATTAAATTTTGCATCGTCACCATGCGTGTAAAATCAGAGAACATGACCGTTATGTAATTCGCACAATCTTCTGCGGTGGCATTTCCGAGGGGCGACATCATCTGAGCAAAATCAAAAAACACATCAAAGCCAGAAATCCCCGCCCCCGCAGTGGTCCTGGTGGGAGATTGGGAGATGGTATTTACCCTTACCTTCTTGGCAGTACCATAACGCTGTCCATAACTTCTGGCTACGGATTCTAACATGGCTTTTGCTTGTGCCATGTCGGTATAATCAGGATACGCTCTTTGCGCGGCTATGTAACTTAATGCAACGACAGACGCCCACTCATTTAACGCGTCCAGTTTTTCGGAAGTCTGTAGTACCTTATGAAAGGAAAGGGCCGAGATATCAAGCGTTTTCAGGTACCAGTCGTAGTTCATATCCCCGTATGACTTTCCTTTTCGTATGTTGGGGCTCATGCCGATCGAATGAAGGACAAAATCCAATTTACCTCCCAAGACTTCCATCGACTTAGCAAAAAGATTGGTCAGGTCTTGCTCTGAGGTAGCATCAGCCGGGATAACTTCAGCGTTGCAAGCAGCCGCTAATTCATTGATTTTGCCCATTCTCATGGCAATAGGTGCATTGGTGAGTGTAAAAGATCCCCCCTCTTCCTTAATCTTTAGTGCGGTTTTCCATGCGATTGAATTCTCATCCAAAGCGCCAAAAATAATCCCACGTTTGCCCTTTAGTAAGCCGTTTGCCATATTGATTTCGGTTAAAACAAGTGCAATTATACAAAATCAAAACACTTCTGAGTTTAAGCAAATCAACTATTATCGCCCTGATTTCTTGATTTTAGGCTGACGAGCATGTAATTTTTCTGTATGATTTACCTCAAGATCGAAAGATTCTGTTACTTTTGACAAACCTAAAAACCTCAACAAAATATGCAGCACGAATTTGTACTCACCTGGGATCGATACATGAACTATGGGGTGATTGCCTCAATTGGGGGAGCTGTTCTGATTTTCCTCTATCATGAATTTCGAGTGCTTCAAATCAAAGATTATAAAGAAAAGTATGACTATGTTAATCTCCATGAGGTCCGTTATTTTTGGTATGCAATTCTAGGGCTGATCTTTGCTGCCGCTTTTTATGCTAACTCAGTGGCCACTGAGCAGATTTTAACGAAAGGGGATCTTTGGTTCTGGGTACGCATTTTTATAACCGTTTGCTTTGTCGTCATTTTCTATTTTGTCTTTTACAGCATGGTTAGAATCTATTATCCACGTTCTGTTGAAAAAAGGCTTGTTAAATTACGCAGTACACCCAGAATCTCTCCGGACGGAAATTTAATGCGTAAGTTGGACGAAACAGAAGAAGATGCTCATTTGGATGCCAGTCAAATTGCAGAAGAAGCAAATGTGCATTCAGTAGATTATGATGTGTGGTTAGATGATAAAACAGGCTACAAGAAGGTAGAAAAATACGACAGTTATTTGCATGCCGAAGAATGCAGCGAGTGTGGATTTTTTACATTTAAGATCGATAAAGAAGAAGTTGAGGTTAAGCCTACTGCGGATGAGCCCGGTCTACTTTTAAAGCATTACAAGTGTAGCTATTGCAACCATAGAGAAGCAAAAGAGGTTAAACTAGCCAAGTTGTCGACTAACGTGGCGTAATAGTTATCACTCAAATCTATAAAAGCCCCACGTTAATGGGGCTTTTTGTTTAATCATTAAGCAAGTTAAATTGAGCCATAGACCTAGCTCTCCCATTGGAGTTTTTGACAGCGGAATCGGAGGACTGACCGTAGCCCATGCGATTCACCAGCAGCTGCCAAATGAACAAATCATTTATTTCGGTGACACGGCTCATTTGCCTTATGGAGACAAGTCAGAGGCAGCAATTCAAGCCTACTCGATAAAAATTGTTGACCTTCTATTAGAAAAAGGATGTAAAGTAATTGTCATTGCTTGCAATTCGGCCAGTTCAGCGGCCTACGAATTATTAAAAGAATATGTAGGCCGACAAGCGCACATCATCAATGTGATTGATCCGATGGTAGAGCTAGTAGCTTCGACCTTAGCAGGCAAAAAAGTGGGACTAATTGGCACGAAACGAACAGTTCAATCCGGCATTTATGCGAGGAAGATTAAAGAGATTAACCCTAAACAAGATATCTACTCCCTCGCCACACCGTTACTAGCACCGATGATCGAGGAGGGTTTTTTCAATAGTCAAATTAGCCACGAAATTATCGCCAACTACCTCTCAGATCAATTGCTAAATTCAATTGACGCGCTCATCTTAGCCTGTACTCATTACCCGTTGATCCACAAGGAAATTAATGACTTCTATAAAAACAAGATTATTACGTTAGACTCTGCTTCGGTTGTTACTAAAAAACTTTCAAGCTATTTATCGGAGCAAAATTTAATGAATGCACCTGCGAAACCTGTTCATCATTTTATGGTCTCCGATTTTACTGAATCCTTCGAGGCCTCAACCAGGATTTTCTTTGGGCACGAGGTTAAACTCGAATGGTATCCTTTGTGGAAGCAAGACTTGTAAAACATGTCATGTAGGTTTTAACGAATAATTGTACATTTTATTTGTCTGAAAAGACAGAAATTAGCAACCCGAACTAAATTACCATTAACGTGTTAAAACGCCCGTTTTTCTTTCTCACTCTCTTTCTGATTTCAGTAACTGCCTCGTACGGGCAATCAAAAGTTGACAGCCTGAATACGCTCTTGAACTCCGCAAAAAATGATTCAACAAGAGTCGTGATTTTGCTTCTGTTGTCCTCCGAATACCAATTCATTGAGCTTACAAAGTCAGAAGAGTTAGTTGATAACGCACTCAAAATTGCTGAAGCAGAAAATTTGTTGCCTTCCAGAGCGGAGGCCTATAAAGAGAAAGCATCACTAGAAAGCATCAAGGGAGACTATACTAGCGCGATTAAATACAATGACCTGGCTCTCTCTATTTTTTTCCAACTGAAAGATAGCGTGAGCATTGCCAAATGCTATAATAATTTAGGAACAAATTACTTTGGACTAGGAAAATTTGATGAATCATACTTCTATCACACACAAAGCTACCGGCTTGCTAACACCACTGGTGAGAAACTTCAAATAGCTATTTCCCTCCACAATCTTGGGGCTGTCTTCAAGGAACTAGGACAGTATGATAAAGCGTTCGATTACCTTAAGCTATCACTGAAGTTAAGCAAAGAACAAAAAGATTTGGAAGCGCCTGCCTATTACTACAGCGAGGCGGGAGACATTTACATGAGAAAGAACCAGTTTGATTCAGCCTTAATTTCGCTTAAACACTCCCTAAAATCTTGCCGGGAAGTCAGGCTGATGATTAATGAACTAGAGCCCATCATCCTAATCAATATTGCCAGAACCTATTTACACAAAAATGATCGAACACTTGCCCTTAAATATTATGACAGTGCATCATCATTATTTAAGAAATCTGAAAATGTTTTTGTGTTGGCAAAAACCGACTTGGGAAGAGGACTCGTGTTCATGACCGAAAAAAAATACAAAGAGGCACAGGCATTAATGGAAAAAAGTGCTGAAACAGCTCACCGGCTCAATGCTCGTACATTGGAGGTAGAATGTTATCAAAACCTATCTCAACTCTTTGAAGAAATTGGTGACTTCAAGAAATCGTTGTACTATTTTAAACGTCACCAATCGGTGGAGGACAGTTTGTTTAATCAGGGTATGCAGGCAAGACTGTTTCAGGACCAAATTCGCTTTGAAACTTCGTCAAAAGAAGAACAGATAAATGCCCTTACAAAGCAAGAGCAACTTCGCAAAGATCAAATTCGCAAACAAGAGCTTGTTCAAAATATCTTAGTAGTGACAACGGCTCTCTGCGGTGTTTTGCTGCTGTCCGTTTATCGAAGCGGTCAACGCAGAATAAAAATCAATAAGCTGTTATTGGAACATCAGGACGAAATAAAAAAACGAAGTCAGGAGCTGGAGCAGCTCAATCAGGTTAAAGATAAATTCTTCTCGATCATTTCGCATGATCTACGTTCACCCATCAACGCGCTATCAGGAATTTTAGACCTGATGGCCAAAGACCAAATTTCTCCCACTGAGTTTTCAACCCTCAATAAAGAATTAAGACTGCAGTTTAATCACACCAAGACACTTATTAATAACCTCCTTGATTGGACGCTGCTGCAAATGGATAAGCTAAAGATTCAAGTCGAAAAAATTGATTTAAATGTTTTGGCAGATAACAACATTAAACTATTGAGTTCGCTCCATTACAAAGAAATCAAAATTATTAACAAAATCGCCCCCCTTTGCTTTGCTTCTGGCGACAACAATATGATCAATCTTGTGCTCCGAAACTTATTGACCAATGCAATCAAATTCTCTGAAGCTGGAGATTTAATAGAAGTAGCTGCAAAATTGGATGGCGAAAACTACATTGTTTCGGTCAAGGATAACGGAGTGGGCATAAGTTCTGAAGTTCAAAAAATACTCTTTGAAAAGACCAGCGGTTATAGTACGCGGGGCACCGCCAACGAAAAGGGAACCGGCCTCGGGCTGATCCTGTGTAAAGAATTTGTGGAACGAAATGGAGGGAGAATATGGTTGGAGAGTGAACTCGGAAAAGGAAGCACTTTTTTCTTTACAATAAAAAAGGGAGCATAAGCATACTCCCTTTTCCTAAATTGTTTCTTGCTACCTAATTCGCGCGAATAGCCAGTACCGGATCGAGTCTTGCCGCCATTGCTGCAGGCACGATTCCCGCTACCAATCCAATAACCGAAGAAACGCCTAGACCTAATACAATATTTTTAACTGACAGTACCACCTGTAGACTTCCGAAAGGCGCCAGGGTTAAAAGCCAGACCAAAAACAAACCTGCCAACCCTCCAATCAAACTCAAGAAGATTGATTCGAACAGGAACTGAAACAGAATAAAAAAGTTCTTCGCGCCCAACGACTTTTGCAATCCGATAATGCTTGTTCGTTCCTTCACAGACACGAACATAATGTTAGCAATTCCGAACCCACCAACTAGCATCGAAAACCCACCAATTACCCAACCCGCAGTACCCAGCACATCAAATACACCACTAATTGCTTTTGCAACTGCTTCTGGTCGATTCAATACAAAGTTGTCTTTCTGAGTAGGTTTCAATCCGCGCTTAATGCGCATCGCTCCACGCGTTTCATTTTCTAGCTCAACTAATCCAACATCATTGGCGAATCCTTTCAAACCAATATCGGATCCATTTTCATTCCATCGGCCAGTGCCTGTCTGGTACAACTTCCGGAACGAATCGTAGGGAATAATGCAGCTAAAGTCCCTGCTTGAATTACCTATAAAGCTTTCTCCTTCTCTCTTTAACACACCTACAATTACAAATCGAAGGTTCTTAATCTTTACATACTTGCCGACCGGACTTTCTAGTTTTGGAAACAAGGCTTGTGCAACTTCAAATCCTAAAATAACAACGCTGCGCCCACTTTCCACCTCATCCGATGTAAAGTACCTGCCGCGTTCCACATTGATTTCAAATAACTTGTCGTAATCCAAAGAACTTCCTACCAACTTGATTTTATTGATAGACGTATTGTCTCCTTTTACGGTAATCTCATCCGTGTCAGCAAAAATGGAAACGGTCTCTCCATTCTTTAGGTTGGCCTTCAAGAACCGGTATTCGTTATAGGATGGGTTTGGTCTCTTAATGTAATCCTTCCACCAATCTCGGCTATTGCCCCCTGTAAAGGGCCATTTACCAACGTAGATCACATCACTCCCTAAGAAGTTAAGACTATCCCGAATATTCTTTTCCAATGAATCGACCAGTGTGAGTACGGCAATTATTGAAAATATCCCAATGGTAACTCCCAAAAGGGAAAGGATCGTACGTAACAAATTGGATTTAAGCGCCTTCCAGGCAAATCCAAGGCTTTCCAGTATGAGTCGAAGTGTAAGCATGCGGTTTTAACGCTGGTTTATAGGTTTTGGATTAACAAAGTTCATTTTTATTTCAAGAACCAAACAAATCATTACTTTTGCAACCTCAAATTCCAGAATCTGGAACATACCAGGTTTATAAAAAGCCCGTAAGCTTATGAAATTATCTGAATTCAAGTTCGATCTTCCCAACAGTTTAATTGCCAACCACCCTGCCGACAACAGAGACGAAGCAAGGATGATGGTGTTACACCGAAGCACCGGTAAAATTGAACATAAAGTTTTCAAAGACATTGTTAACTATTTTGATGACGGTGACGTAATGGTGGCCAACGATACGCTGGTTTTCCCCGCACGTCTCTATGGAAGAAAAGAAAAAACCGGGGCAAAGATCGAAGTATTCCTGCTCCGCGAATTGAACGCTGAGATGCATTTGTGGGACGTATTAGTAGACCCGGCACGGAAAATTCGGGTCGGTAATAAACTTTATTTTGGCGATGGCGACTTAGTAGCCGAAGTAATAGACAACACAACGTCTCGTGGGCGTACCATTCGCTTCCTTTTTGATGGTGATTCAGTTGCTTTCGACAAAATCGTTGAGACGCTTGGAGAAACCCCCCTTCCTAAATACATCAAGCGCAAAGTTGAGCCTGCCGATAAAGAACGTTTTCAAACTATTTTCGCAAAAAATAAAGGAGCTGTATCAGCACCTACCGCTGGCATGCATTTTACCAAGCAATTGGTGAAACGCTTACAGCTAAAAGGAGTTGACATGGCGTATGTAACCATGCACATAGGCCTGGGCACTTTCCGCGCAGTGGATGTAGAAGATCTTACCAAACACAAAATGGATTCTGAGAATTTCATTGTGGGTACAGAACCGGTAAAAATTGTGAATCAAGCATTGGATAACAAAAACAAAGTTTGCGCTATTGGAACAACCACCATGCGCACGCTAGAGTCGGCTGTTTCAGCTGGAAATCGTTTAAAAGAACGCGAGGGCTGGACGGACAAATTCATTTTCCCACCCTACGAGTTTAAAATTTGCAGCGCGTTGGTGACTAACTTCCACCAGCCAGAGTCAACATTGCTAATGATGGCTGCCGCTTTTGGTGGTTTTGATTTAGTGATGAAAGCCTATGAAACTGCCAAAAAGGAAAAGTACAAGTTTTTAACCTATGGCGATGCCATGCTGATCGTTTAGGATCAACTTAAAAAATAAACAGAAGCAGTTGGCACTCAAAAGGCCAACTGTTTTTTTATGAGCTATTGCTGATTCTGCGTTTTAATAAGATAGACAAACAGGGAAAGAGCAATCGGATAAATCAAGGTGTAGCCAATAGTAGGCTTGATAAAGCCAAGCAACAACGTAGCGGGCAATAGCAATAAAAAAATACCCCCTCCAATAATCAGCCCTTTTCGTGGCACGTTTGATCGGTAAATCTGGAGAAGCCGGTAAACTAAAAAGGTAATGATAGCTGCATTAAAGGCGAACAAAATAATTCGAAGGAACAACATGGTCTTAGAATTTACTGTTAAAACTAAACAAGCTATTGGATTTTTCTACCTTCGTTGCTGGCAAATTACCTGACATCTTGAAACTTACAGAACACGCTCTTATTGTTGCCGGAGGCAAAGGTACCAGAATAAAAAGTGCATTGCCTAAACAGTTTATTGAACTTGCCGGCAAGCCCATTTTACTACATACACTAGAGGCTTTTATTCGTTATTCTCCTACTATTAGGATTATATTAGTACTGCCCGAAGATGATTTTGATATCTGGAGAGATATCAGCAAAAAATTTGCATTCAATTATCCTGTCACCTTACAAAAAGGGGGTGAAACTCGTTTTCAATCGGTAAAGAACGGGCTGCAGAATGTAACCGAGGGTTTAGTTGCCATACACGATGGCGTCCGGCCATTAGTGAGCGAAGATATCATTGGCGCCTCCTTTCGATTGGCCGCGATACACAAATGTGCCATTGCTGCAGTGAGACTAAAAGAATCCATTCGCATGACGGACCAAGACAATACAAAAGCTGTAGACCGTTCACGTTTTCGACTGATTCAGACACCGCAAACCTTTGATGTTTCCTTGATCAAAAAAGCATATGAACAAAAGGAAGATAATAGTTTCACAGACGATGCCAGTGTGGCTGAACGTGCGGGTAACATCATTTCTTTGTTTGAAGGCAGCTATGAAAATATAAAGATCACAACGCAAGAAGATTTGATTGTAGCGAAAGCGCTGATGGATGCGCAGGCTTAGTCTTTAGGAGTAGTGAATAGATTTTCAACGTATCTATCTTGAACAATGCTCTCTAAAATAAAAAAGCCCCGACCAGCAGGGCTTCATTCTAAATTCTGAATTCGATATTCTAACTACTTCTCAATACTCGTCCTCGTTAAAGAAAAAGTCTTCTTTGGTAGGATAATCTGGCCAAATCTCTTCAATACTCTCGTAAGGCTGGCCATCGTCTTCTAATTCTTGCAAATTTTCTACTACTTCAAGCGGTGCGCCCGAGCGGATAGAAAAATCAATCAATTCATCTTTGGTGGCGGGCCAAGGAGCATCTTCTAGATATGAAGCCAATTCAAGTGTCCAATACATAATGTGTTCCC
>JABFSY010000348.1 GCA_013140395.1 Cyclobacteriaceae bacterium | reverse complement strand
CTTCGGAGGCGGGGGCTCGAGTGATTCCTGGTAGTTGTTATCGAAATGATACTCATCCAAGACCGGCAAGTAATGTAAAGAATCACCCATCAAAGGTTTCACTCATCATGAAATTTTCTAAAATCTGTTTTGCTGTTTTTCTAGTCAGTCTGGTTGCTTTTTCTTGCTTCGGTCAGAAAATCGTTCCCGAACTTTGGGGTCAGCGCATACACGATGACGCGCATATTCTTAGACAAGAGACTGTCGATCAACTCGAAAAACAACTAAAGCAATATGAAGACTCTACGACCAACCAAATAGCGGTTCTTGTTATTCAATCGCTGGACGGTGAGGTGGTCGAAGAATACTCATTGAAAGTGGCGGAAAAGTGGAAGCTCGGCACTCAAGGAAAAGACAATGGAGTGCTTCTATTGATCGCGATTGATGATCACAAAATGCGCATTGAAGTTGGACATGGATTGGAGGGAGTACTTACGGATGCTATTTGTAACCGAATTATTCGAAATGAAATGGCGCCTACTTTCCGGAGAGGCGACTATGATGCAGGTATTATTGCTGCCATTTACTCCATCATACAGGCAATTGGTGGTGAATATTCTTCTACGGATAAGGAGGGCAATGACCTTGACGATATGAGTACCGGAGAAAAAATTGCATTGGCCGCAGGGCTTTTTGTTTTTCTAGGAATCTTTGCAGGCATCGGTCTATTCTCAAAAGGCTACATGACTTGGGTATTGTATGCTTTCATGATGCCGTTTTATGCCGTGTTCATGGGCTTGATGTTTGGTTGGTGGATTTTCTTTGGTTATGTAATTCTCTATCCCTTGCTTCGTTTTTGGGTGATCAAAAGTGGGCGAAAACTAATGGAGTGGCAATCAGGAGGAGGTGGGTCAGGAAGTGGCTGGTCTTCATCGGGCAGTAGTGGCAGCAGTTTTTCAGGTGGCGGTGGAAGTTTTGGTGGGGGCGGAAGTAGCGGTGGGTGGTGAGCCGGCATTTATTCCCACTGTAAAAAATAATTGCTCATGGGAAATATGCTGACATCCGGTTTTTACGGCTTTCTGTTACTATTCACGTTCGTTTTTTTCCTACCGGTTCAACCTTCACTCGCACAACCTTCGGTTCCCGAGTTGTGGGGTCAACGCGTGCACGATGAGGCCCATGTGCTAACCCAAGAAACAATCGACCATCTCGAAAAAAAGCTGACCGTTTTTGAAGATTCAAGCTCTAACCAGATCGCGATTCTCATCATCCCATCACTAACCGGTCAGGTTTTGGAAGAGTACGCTTTGAGAGTTGCAGAAAAGTGGAAATTGGGTACAAAATCCAAGGACAACGGGGTGCTTTTTCTGGTTGCTGTGGACGATCATAAAATGCGCATTGAAGTAGGACAAGGATTGCAAGGTGTGCTGACCGATGCATTGTGCAACCGAATCATCCGAAACGAAGTAGCTCCTGCTTTTCGAAGAAACAACTATGATGAAGGTGTGATGACGGCCATTGTGGCCATCACGAAATCGATCAAAGGCGAATATCATGTAGAAAAAGAAGCAGCAGAAGACAAAACCGGTTGGATTATCTTTGGGGTGATTTTTGGATTGATTTGTATTGGCGCTCTGGTGCATGCTTTTGCCAAAGAATGGAGAGATGTTTCCGATTATCAAGCTACTGGTAAATCGGACTCTTCGAGGGGCTCAAAGGATTCATCCAAGGTTTCGTCAGGAAGTAGTTCATTCAGTATTTCTTCTGGATCCTCGCGTAGCAGTTTCTCAGGTGGCGGTGGGAGTTTTGACGGAGGAGGAAGTAGCGGCAGTTGGTAGTCGTAATTATCCGCGAAATAGCTGAACAATTGAACCCCTTCGCTTATTTTTGCCAATCATTTTTAAAGATCCCCCATGAAACGCGACAAAGTCATCTTTGACCTCATTGAAAAAGAAAAACAACGTCAGGAGCACGGTATCGAACTGATTGCTTCTGAAAATTTTACTTCAGCACAAGTGATGAAGGCTCAGGGTTCTGTGCTTACCAATAAATATGCTGAAGGTCTGCCCGGGAAACGCTACTACGGGGGATGTGAGGTAGTAGATGAAGTAGAGCAACTCGCCATTGATCGCATTAAAGAATTATTTGGGGCAGAATGGGCTAATGTGCAGCCCCACTCTGGCGCTCAAGCCAATGCAGCAGTAATGCTTGCCTGCCTAAAACCTGGCGACAAGATTCTGGGATTTGATCTTTCTCATGGCGGCCATCTTACCCACGGGTCGCCTGTTAACTTTTCGGGTAAACTTTATCAGCCTTCTTTTTACGGAGTCGAACAAGAAACCGGATTGATTGATTTTGATAAGGTGATCGAAATAGCGCAGCGTGAAAAGCCTAAAATGTTGATATGTGGAGCTTCTGCCTATAGCAGAGATTGGGATTACGAAAAACTCAGAAAAGCAGCGGATAGTGTGGGCGCTCTATTATTAGCCGATATCTCGCATCCTGCGGGCTTGATCGCTCGTGGCTTGCTCAATGACCCTCTCGAACATTGCCATATCGTAACCACTACTACACACAAAACGTTGCGTGGGCCTCGCGGAGGGCTGATCATGATCGGCAAAAATTTTGACAATCCCTTTGGTTTGAAAACGCCAAAAGGAGAATTGCGGAAAATGTCCTCTTTGTTAGACTCCGGTGTTTTCCCCGGAACACAAGGTGGCCCATTAGAACATGTTATTGCAGCAAAGGCTATTGCTTTTGGTGAAGCATTATCGGATGAATACCTGGAATATATTGTGCAAGTTGCTAAGAATGCAAAAGCAATGGCCGATGCATTCGTTGCAAAAGGGTATAAGATAATTTCTGGAGGGACAGATAACCATTTAATGCTGATTGATCTTCGCTCTAAAAATTTGACTGGAAAGATTGCTGAGGAGTCGTTGATCAAAGCGGACATTACTATTAATAAAAACATGGTCCCGTTTGATACTCAATCGCCAATGATCACCTCGGGCATGCGAATAGGTACCCCTGCAGTAACAACGCGGGGCCTAAAGGAAAAGGACGTAGTTAAAGTGGTTGAGTTGATCGATGAGGCATTGGCAAAACCGCAAGACGAGAAACATCTAAAGGCTGTGAAGCGCAAGGTCAATACATTGATGAAGAAATTTCCCTTGTTTGGATAGACCTCAAATACATTTTATAACTTCTCGCGATTGGCAATCCTCTACCGATGAGCCCGTGAGATTTTTTTAAACTATGGCAGAAGAAAAAGAAATGGCTTTCCTCGATCACCTGGAGGAATTAAGATGGCATGTGGTTCGGGCGGTCACCGTGATATTTATCATGATGATTGGTGCGTTCTTTTTCATTGAAGAAATTTTCGATCGTATCATCTTTGCGCCAGGGAAACTAGACTTTCCTACTTTTCAATACATGTGTAAAATTGGAAACCTACTGGGGATCGATGAACTATGTGTAACGCAGCTACCCTTCAAAATTCAAAGTCGAAATATGACTGGGCAGTTTATGATGTCGCTAACGGCAGCTTTCACCATTGGGTTGATTGTAGCATTTCCCTATGTTGTGTGGGAACTTTGGCGTTTTGTAAAACCTGGCCTTCAAACGAAGGAACGAAAGTTTTCGAAAGGAGCCGTGGCTGCCATCTCCTTTTTGTTTCTGTCCGGCATTTTCTTTGGCTATTTTATTTTGAGCCCGATGACGATCTGGTTCTTATCAAACTATTCCATTAGCCCGATGATTGTCAATGAGTTTGATATTACATCTTATGTATCAACGCTGGCTAGTTTGATTCTTGGCTGTGGCATCTTATTTCAGTTCCCAATGGTTATTTACTTTTTGTCTAAGGTTGGAATTGTAACACCGGAGTTAATGCGCAAATACCGGAAGCATTCAATCGTTGTGATCTTGATCCTTGGAGCTGTTATTACACCGTCCGGTGATCCTTTTAGTTTGACGGTGATCTCTCTACCTTTATATGTGCTTTTTGAAATTAGCATCTATATCTCAAGTGTCGTTGTAAAAAGGAAGTTAAAACAAGAAGCGGCCGAACTGCGTGCCGATCAACAAAATTCATGATGACAAAAATTGCGATCGGGGCAGACCATGCCGGATTTGAGTATAAGGAGATTCTCAAAAAATGGCTTCAGACAAACGGGTTTACCGTAAAAGATTTTGGCACACACAGTGCTGAGTCGGCCGACTACCCCGATTTTGCTCATCCCGTGGCTAATGCCGTAGAACAAAATGAGTTTGAGTTGGGTTTGCTGCTATGTGGAAGCGCCAATGGGGTTGCAATGACCGCCAATAAACATCAGGGGATAAGAGCCGCGATCTGCTGGAAAGAGGAATTGGCTGAACTTGCCAGAACACACAACAATGCAAATGTACTTTGCATTCCTGCCCGGCATGTAAGTGTGGAGTTGGCTGAAAAAATTCTAGATAAATTCCTGCATTCCAGTTTCGAGGGTGGTCGGCACGGCCGAAGGGTTGATAAAATCAATTGTTGATTCTATAGTACATATCCGCTTCCCGTCTGAATTGATTTTTCAGTTGGGGTATTTTCTCTAAAAATGGCTGCAATAGATTTTGTCTGTCAATAATGACATCTGGCGGATCTGTTTGGAAACACTGATCAATCAAAACAACGTTTTCAAAAAACTCGGGATGCTCAAAAATGCCTTTCGATAGATTCCAATTTAAAAAATAACCCGCCATTTCATTTTTGCTGTATACCTCAAACTCATCTCCCAACACAACCACTCTTTTTTCTTTGATCAAGGGCAAGTCTGGATAAGCGGAAGGAAAAAGTGTCGCGAAATTTACCAATGAAACTTTGCCTTTTCTGGTTGCCCAATTCATAGACAACAACCCTACAAGAAAAATCCAAAGCATCATTTCAGCTATCCGCTTCCTGCGAATAAGTAACAGGTAGTGACTGATAAAATAAGCCATTGGTGAAACAAACGTGAAAAAACTATGTGGCGTACGTGCGCGTGTCGCTATGATTTCAGCGACAGCCACAAGCAGCCATAGAAACATTACCTGAAGCAACTGCGATTGATACTTAGTGAAATGGGCTTCCCGATTGACCATAAAAAGAGAAAGCACAAAGTATAGGATTGGAACAATGCCTAAAACAAGGATCGAACGGAAACTTACCAAAGCCCAAGTCTCCAAAGTGAGATTTGGAAGATAATAGTATTGTACCAAGGCCCCCTGATTGTCCCAAAAGAAGTAAAACGAAAAGATAATCGCATGCGGCAACAGAAACCCAAAAACAAGAAGGAATGCCTTGCGAAAAGTAACTCGGGTAAAAAGCATGAGTATCGCCAACGTCCCGACTAGAAAAATGGTGTAGCTAAAAACCAATAAAGAAGCGACTCCTAGATATACTCCCAAATTTAAGATGATCTCATCTCGTTGAACTTTGAATTCGATCTCCTTGAACAGATTATTAAGTGCAAACAACAATGCTGTAGAGGCCAGCAATTCGGGCGAAACAGACAGCGTATCAAACGAGTAAAATGCAAGTAGTCCAAAAACCAGCGAAGGTAGATAAGTGTTTTCGTTGTAGGCTTTGTTGTTTATCAGCAAAATCCCAAAAAAAGAAGCTTGGAAGAAAATGACAAGAAGTGCCAGCACATGCCTTGCGGTCAATGATCTCCCAAAGAAAACTTCAAGCCATTTGAAAATCCACGCGGTGAAGGGTGCGGTGTCATCAACCAGCTGGACGTACAAAGACTTACCGCTGCTAAGAGCTTCTCCAATTAAAAAGCTTTTCAACTCCTGAATGGTTGCCATTGCTGGATCAATTAGCAAAGGCAAGCTGAATAGACATAGAATTAGCAACAATGCCAATAAGCGATAGGGGTCGTTCAGACGAAAAAAACGAAGCACTTGTGTTGTTTAAGGCTGCAAATAAATCAAAAAATGTCTGATTGCTGTTCTTTCTTAACCGTAGGCTGACTACTAAATTTCATTAGTGCTAGACTACGCACAAAGACTTTTGTACTTTTACTCTATGAGTGGCACGATAAGACAACAAAAGTATAGTAAACTGATTCTAAAGGAATTGAGTGATATTTTTCTGAAAGAAAAGTTCAACATTCTAGACAATGCGTTTGTAACCATTGCCGATGTAAAAATGAGTCCTGATTTAAGTGTGGCAACTGTCTATATCAGTATGACATTGGCAAAAGATAGAAATGCAATCTTGTCAAAGATCGATTCAAAGAAAAGCGAGATTAGAAAAGCACTCGGTAATAAGATCCGCAATCAGGCCAGGATCGTGCCTCATCTAAATTTCTTTATTGATGAAATTGAAGAGAATGCGCAGCGCATTGAAGACATCATCAAGAATTTGAATATTCCGAAAGAAGACAAGTAGCTTGAATCTTCCCCTTTTCATAGCCAAACGATACTTCTTTTCTAAGCGGAAGAAGAATTTCATCAACTTAATTTCAATCCTTTCGATGGTAGGGGTGGCTTTCTCAACGGCCGCATTAATCATAGTTCTTTCTGTATTCAATGGGCTGGAAGACTTGCTTCGCTCACTCAATTCCTCGTTTGATCCCGAACTGAAAATTGAAATTGTCAAAGGAAAATCATTTGAAGTTGACGATGTCCTCCGTAAAAAAATACAGGAAATTGAAGGCGTTGGGATCGTGACTGACGTAATTGAAGATTACGCTTACATGCGCTACCGGGATGCAGACATGGTAGTCACCATCAAGGGAGTCAGTGACAATTTTCTAGATCAACATCGCCTGGATGGCCATATTGTGGATGGACGGTTAAGGCTTGTAGAAAACGGTGTTAACTATGCGATCATTGGCCGTGGTATTCAATATGCACTCTCCATTGGTATAGAGAATAACATCTATCCGCTTCAAGTCTTTTACATCAAAAGCGCAAACGCTTCCACGTTTGACGTTTCGAAAATTTACATGCGAAAGAATATAGAGCCTGGTTCCGTGTTTTCCATCGAAAAAAATTATGATGAAAATTATGTCTTTCTACCCCTTTCGTTTGCACAAGAACTTCTGGACTATGGTGACAAGAGAACTTCGCTCGAGATCAAAACAGTAGCGGGCGCGAATATCAAGAAGGTGCAATCAAGAATTAAAGATCTGCTAGGCGAACGATTTTCTGTACTTACCAATGAAGAGCAGCATAAGGATCTCTACAAGCTGCTCAAAATGGAGAAGCTCTTTGTTTTTATCTCCCTTACACTTTTAATTTTAGTGAGCTCGATCAACATATTCTTTTCATTAATGATGCTCGTGATAGACAAGAAAAAAGATGTCTCGATCCTGTCAGCAATGGGTGCTAGTTCAATGTTGATTAAGCGGATATTTTTAATCGAGGGCGCCCTTATTGCTTTTCTTGGGGCAGCAATTGGTTTGCTGCTAGGTGGAGCGATCTTCTGGCTTCAAGACCAGTATGGGCTGGTTGGTATGGGCATGGAAAATGCTTTGGTGGCCAACTATCCAATTAAGCTTAAGTCAATAGACTTTGTTACCACCTCTTCTGTCGTCATTGCTATCACTTTTTTGATTTCTTTCTACCCGGCCTCATTAGCTGCGAAATCCTTTTCAACCAGGGAGCTTTAAGATGTAATGATCATGTAGGTTATGGGCGAAAATCCGAAAATATTATTCGCTTAAAATAACTACTTTGCAAATCCGCTTGTTCTGAAAGTGCCAGAAAATTGGTTTTTTGGTGTCTTTTTGGAGTTTTTTTGCCAAATTCAGCATAGGCGGCACGAAATGAAAGTATCTGCTGCCCAACCGTTTCAAATCATTTACTCGCTCTACCAGCACGAGTACCTGGGCTATATTTTCGAGTCTTTCATAGTCCATTTAGATGAAAAAGGGAAGCTCACCTACCAGCACCAAAACATCTCTGCAAAAAACGCGAGGGAGTTTTCGAAAGGCTTGGATACAAAGGATTTTGAGTTGATCGACATGATGGACAGCATGAATCAGGATGCTGTGCTGAGGCACTTTTCAAAAAAAATAATGAAACCGGATGAGTTTTTCAGCCGGGTGTTCCACAAGGAAAAAGGCGATGAACTGCTTCAGGAACAGATTGAAGCTTACATGGAAAAACGCAGAGCTGCGGTGCTGGAAAAAATGAAAGGCAAATTGCTTTTTGAAATGGGCAACGATGGCGAGCCAACTTGGCGAAAGCTAGAAGTCCTGGAAAAAAGAGCAACCATTCAATTCCATTTTCAACGAGGTGAAGAAAGCACAAACTATTTTCCAACCATTAACTATAATGGAAGCAAAGTAGAAATTCCCAATCCTGCTGCTTACCTCATTTGCAAGCAGCCTGCCTGGATGGTCTTCAACGGAAAGCTTTATGGGTTTGAGAAATTTGTCGATGGAAAAAAGCTACAACCCTTCCTTAACAAGAAGCATGTAGTGATCCCAAAGAATCTGGAGGAAACATATTATAATCGTTTTGTCGCTCCACTTATTGCTTCGTTTGATGACATCGAAGCACATGGGTTTGAGATCGCCAAGCATGAGTACGATCCGCACGGATTACTCACTATCTCAGAATTGCCAGCGGCTAACGAAAAAAGTGTTCCAACATTATTTGAATCGGGAGATTCGCAAGAAAGTCATAGCGATGAAGCTGGAAAAATAGTGTTCGACCTATCGTTCCGCTATGGAAAATACAAGTTTCGGGGAGATGCCTTTGGCCCCGTGAGCGTGACCGTGGAAAAGAAAGATAATGATTACGTGTTCCACCGAATAAAAAGAAATACCGACACGGAAAAAAAATCTGCGCAAACATTGATTAAGCTTGGTCTACCCCTGCGCGGCTTTCGGTGCGCGCTTGAAAAATCACAGGCTTTCTCCTGGCTGAACGAAAACAGGGTCAACCTGCTCAATCTTGGCTTTGAAGTAAACCAGCCCGAAAACAGAGACAAGAAGTATTTTGTGGGAAAGGCCGTGATCGAGCTCGAAGTAAAAGAAAGCATTGATTGGTTCGATATTCATGCAAAGATTCGTTTTGGGGAATACGAGATTTCATTTAAGGAATTGCGCAAGCTCATCCTGAAAAAGAAAGTGGAATTCAAACTGCCAAACGGTGAAATAGCGATTATCCCAGAGGCGTGGTTAATCAAGTATGGTGATCTTTTTGCCCTTAGCGAGACGCATGGTGATCATGAAAAGCCCGTACTAAAAAAACACCATATCAATTTAGTTACTGAACTGGAGGAAGGGCATTTAGCCAAAGTACAGATCAGCGATCGCCTCAGAAACCTTCAATCATTTACCGGTATTCGGGACTATGCATTGCCGGCACAATTTATTGGCACGCTACGACCCTATCAAAAGGCAGGATACAATTGGCTGCGCTTCCTAAATGAGTTTCACCTCGGAGGATGCCTTGCTGATGACATGGGCCTTGGAAAAACCGTGCAAACACTCGCTCTTTTACAGTCAGAAAAAGAGAAGGGTAACGCGGGCACTTCGTTATTGGTGATGCCCACTTCATTGATTTACAATTGGGAAATGGAAGCCGCCAAGTTTACACCCGATTTAAAAATACTCACATATACTGGCACCTTACGAAACAAAGACATATCTCGCTTTGGAAAATATGATCTAGTGCTTACCTCTTATGGCATCACACGATTAGATATTGACGTGCTGGAGAAATTCTATTTCAACTATATCATTCTGGATGAATCGCAGGTGATCAAAAACCCGACAGCC
>JABFSY010000531.1 GCA_013140395.1 Cyclobacteriaceae bacterium | reverse complement strand
TGTGAACGCTGTGCCCCCAGGAGGATCTGTAACATTGACTGCCACCGTACTTGTCCCATTATAGCCAAAATTATATGTGCCTGTTGTAATAGTGATGCTTTGATTAATTGTAAGTGGATTGCTTACGTTGACAGTTCCTGTTGCTGCTGGTACCCCTCCCGACCATACGGTTGGGTCATTCCAGTTTCCGCTCGTTACGGTATTTTGAGCATAAATCATCTGGGAAATCCCCAAACCAATGGAAAAAAAGAAAATACTTCCCTGTTGAGCCTTTCATATTGATTAGTAATACTAAAAAGGCCTCAAATGTAACTTAATCCTTTCACGCCTTTAATCATTTTCTACTATAATTAGGCGCCTCCCTTGTAATCGTTACATCATGCGGATGACTCTCATGCACGCCCGCAGCAGTGATTTTTACAAACTTGGCGGATTTGAGTTTGTCGAGGTTTTTCGCGCCACAATAGCCCATTCCGGCTTTTAATCCTCCAACTAATTGATATAGCACTTCTGCCACCGAACCCTTAAATGGGACCCGACCGGATATGCCTTCGGGCACGAGTTTCTTAATGTCATCTTCTGCATCCTGAAAGTAACGGTCTTTCGATCCATCATCCATGGCCTCCATCGAGCCCATTCCTCGGTAGGATTTGAATTTTCTACCTTCATAGATGATCATCTCTCCGGGGGCTTCTTCCGTGCCAGCGAGTAAAGATCCGATCATCACGCTATCTGCACCTGCGGCCAATGCTTTTACTATGTCTCCCGAGAAACGAATGCCTCCATCGGCAATCACTTTTACATCAGACCCTCTCAATGCTTTTGCGGATTCGTAAACAGCGGATAGTTGAGGCAGACCAATGCCGGCAACAATACGAGTGGTGCAAATGCTGCCCGGGCCTACGCCCACTTTTACGGTATCTGCACCTGCCTTGGCTAGTGCCTTGGCAGCCGCACCCGTGGCAATGTTTCCAACGATCAATTCGAGTGAGGGATATTTTCTTTTAACCCGTTTAGCGGCATCAATTACTCCCTTAGAATGCCCGTGTGCGGTATCAATGCTAATAACATCAACCCCCGAAGTTTTCAAAGCTTCGATACGCTCCATGATGTCTGCTGTTACTCCAACTGCACCGCCCACTCGCAGTCTTCCATACTCATCGTGGCAGGCATTCGGTTTGTTTTTCTTTTTCAGAATGTCTTTGTAAGTAACAAGTCCGGTAAGCTTCCCTCTTTTGCTGACGATGGGAAGCTTTTCAATTTTATAATTCTGCAAAAGAATTTCCGCTTTCGCCAGTGTGATTCCCTCTGGTGCGGTGATCAGGTTCTCTTTCGTCATGATTTCCGCTATCGGCCTATTCATGTCTTTTTGAAAACGCAAATCGCGATTCGTGATGATGCCCACCAGCTTTCCATTTTCGTCAACGACAGGAATGCCACCAATTTTGTTTTCGCGCATAATTTTCTCGGCATCGCGCACCGTTGAATTCACTCGTAATGTGATGGGATCCAGGATCATCCCACTTTGAGATCGCTTCACCTTGCGCACTTGGTCAGCCTGCTCCGCAATGGTCATGTTTTTGTGAATGAACCCGAGGCCACCTTCAAGCGCCATGCTGATAGCCAACTGAGCCTCTGTAACCGTGTCCATGGCAGCAGAAATCAACGGGATGTTGAGCTTGATGTTCTTTGTTAAATAGCCCGTTGTGCTTGTTTCGCGGGGTAAAACGTCACTATAAGCAGGTACCAGAAGCACGTCATCATAGGTCAATGCTTCGAAAAGAAATTTAGAGGGATCGTGTGCCATGGCAAATAATTTACGAGTGATTATTTGCGGGGCAAAACTAGCGGGTTCTAGGTTAAGAAGCTAATTTTAGTTTTGGTCAGTTTCTGTGAGCCATCCGCCAAAAAACTCCTCAAAAACCACTTTAAAATACAAGTCGATTATTCTTACTTTAGAAAATTGAAATACATCGAACATATGAGATGCCTATTCTTGGTTTACTTTTTCGTCATTGGTCAATATGCTCAGAGCCAAATTAACACAGAGTCAAGTGTAGGTGGGTTGCTCGAGGGAGTCGAAGTAATTCGAGACGAGTACGGGGTAAATCATATCTATGCAAAAAATGAACATGACCTTTTCTTTGCACAAGGTTATTGTGCTGCTAAGGACAGGCTATTTCAATTCGAACTTTGGCGAAGGCAAGCCACAGGCACATTGGCCGAATGGCTAGGTCCTAAAGAAATAAAGCGAGATCAGGGAGCCCGCTTATTTAAGTTTCGTGGAAATCTAAAACAAGAATTGAATCACTACCATCCACGGGGTGAACAAATTATCACCGCATTCACCGATGGGATTAATGCCTATATTAGGGAAACAGAAAGAAATCCTCAGCTTCTAACGGTTGAATTCAGGCTACTAGGAGCGAAACCCGGATATTGGACACCCGATATTGTGATTTCCCGACATCAGGGATTGTTGGGGAACTTAACACGCGAAATTTCTTTTGCCCGAATGGTAGCTGTACTGGGAACTGAAAAAGTTGAAGAACTAAATGTGTTTGAGCCAGGAAAGCCAAATCTTCGAATAGACCCATCGATTGATCCGGTTCGCTTGTCAGATCCGGTAACGGACCTCTATGATGCCTTTCGGAAACCAGTAATATTTTCGCCTCAGGACTTGTCTCTTTCTTCCAATCAAAATTTGGAGCAGTTTAAAACTTTTGCGAAGACAGATGAGGAGGCTTACCGCGATTTGGTAACCTCGCCAAACCACACAATTGGTAGTAACAATTGGATCGTGAGTGGTTCAAAATCACAAAGTGGATTTCCACTATTAGCG
>JABFSY010000155.1 GCA_013140395.1 Cyclobacteriaceae bacterium | reverse complement strand
TGAAAGGGTTCAAGAGAATGCCATAAAGTTCAATACCGAATTTGAAGATGAACTCCACAGGGTAATGATCCATGGGGTTCTCCACCTAATAGGCTATAAAGACAAAAAGCCCTCAGAAAAAGCCCTGATGCGCAAAAAAGAAGAAGCTTGCCTATCTTTGTGGCAGTTAAAGCCGAAAGGTTAAAAGAAAAGCGGCCAAAACTTGAGAGTTCCACGTGAAACGTTTTTGGTTAGGCTAGACGAATAAGGCAATAAGGTCTGGGTTCCACGTGGAACGTTTATGAAAAAAGGATACTTTAACCCTTCGGCTTTTTTGTTTTAGCTAACGGTCACAGGAAGAAATATATGTTTCAAGAATACGATGTAATAGTGGTGGGGGCGGGGCACGCAGGCTGTGAAGCCGCAGCGGCTGCTGCAAACATGGGGTCAAAAGTGCTTTTGATTACCATGAACATGAACACTATTGCTCAGATGTCCTGCAATCCGGCCATGGGTGGTGTTGCCAAGGGGCAAATCGTTAGAGAGATAGATGCGCTCGGAGGATATTCTGGAATTGTCTCAGACAAATCCATGCTACAATTTAGGATGCTAAACCTTTCTAAAGGGCCGGCCATGTGGAGTCCCAGATCTCAAAACGACAGAATGCGTTTTGCGGAAGAATGGAGATTGGCTCTCGAATCAATGCCGAATGTTGATTTCTGGCAAGAGATGGTTTCGGGCTTACTTGTTAAAGACAAAAGAGTTGTTGGTGTGAGAACCGCGCTTGGCATAGAAGTTAGGGGCAAAGCCGTGGTGCTAACCAATGGTACATTTCTAAACGGAAAAATTCACATAGGAGAAAAGAACTTTGGGGGAGGCCGAACGGCTGAGAAAGCCGCAACAGGAATCACTGAGCAATTGATTGAATTAGGGTTTGAATCGGGGAGAATGAAGACAGGAACACCACCTCGTATTGATGGCCGTTCCCTGAACTATGCTTTGATGGAAGAGCAGAAGGGGGACGAGAATCCCAGTAAGTTCTCCTACTCGGATACAAAGCCTCTCGAAAACCAACTGAGCTGCTGGATCACCTATACGAACGAAGCGGTACACAAAGAACTAGAAAAGGGATTTGATCGGTCGCCCATGTTCCAAGGAAGGATCAAAGGTCTCGGCCCAAGGTATTGTCCTTCCATAGAAGATAAGATCAATCGCTTTGCTGAAAGAGATCGTCATCAAATATTTGTAGAACCTGAAGGTTGGAAGACTGTCGAGATATATGTCAACGGTTTTTCGACTTCACTGCCTGAAGACATCCAGTATTCCGCCATTACAAAAATACCAGGGTTCGAGAATGCAAAGATGTTCAGGCCTGGCTACGCTATTGAATACGACTACTTCCCACCTACTCAGTTAAGGATGAGTTTGGAGACTCAACTAATTGATAATCTGTATTTTGCTGGTCAAATCAATGGGACAACAGGATATGAAGAAGCCGCTTGCCAAGGACTAATAGCCGGCATAAACGCCCACAACAAGGTTCGTGAAAAAGAACCTTTCGTACTGAAAAGATCAGAAGCATATATTGGCGTTTTGATAGACGACCTGGTAAACAAAGGCACCCAGGAACCTTATCGCATGTTCACCTCGCGGGCCGAGTACAGAATTCTATTGCGCCAAGACAATGCAGACTTGCGGCTAACCGAGATGGGTCATCAACTTGGTCTTGCCACTGACGAGCGATTAGAAAAACTGCTCGACAAGAAAAACGAAATGGCTAGTCTTACCAGAGAACTAAAATTACTCCGTGTTGAGCCACGCGTGGTCAATGATGAGCTGACCGAACTGAATACGGCTACCATCACTGAAAAAGTACCGGTTGAAAATTTGCTGAAGCGTCCACACATCGGAATGGCAGAGCTGAAGAATTGATGTTGAAGTGAATAGAACGCTGAGTAAATACAGCGAAGATGTTTTGCAGCAAGTAGAAATCCTCACGAAGTACGAGAGCTACATTGAACGCGAGCAAAAAATGGCTGACAAGATTGAAAGCTTAGAAGACTATATTATCAAGTCAGACTTTGACTATGATCGGGTAAAGGCACTCTCTTCTGAAGCACGGGAAAAGCTAAAAAAGATCAGACCAGAAACCATCGGTCAACTATCCCGAATCAGTGGGGTTTCACCCGCTGACGTGTCAATCCTAACTATTTACATGGGCAAGTGAAATGGGCTTAGAAAGTGTAAACGTTTGCCCTATTTGCTCAGGCACCGCTTTTGATGACTACATCGAGACGAGTGATTTTACCACTACAGCCGAGTCATTTAAAATTGTCAGATGCTCAGGTTGTCAGTTTTTGATTACCAGCCCACGACCCACAAACGAAACAATATCGCGGTACTATCTTTCCGAAAAATATATATCTCATACCGGGGGCGGGCGTACTCTTATTGACAGAATCTACCTCGCAGCCAGGCGACTCACTTTGAACTGGAAATACCAATTGCTTTCTGACTATCACCAAGAAGGCTCGGTACTTGACTACGGCTGTGGCACCGGAGAATTTCTTCACTACCTGAAGCAAAAAAATTGGATCGTACAGGGTGTCGAACCGTCAGATACAGCCAGGCAAAAAGCAAGCGACTTGCTCCATCAAAAAGTGATTCCCTCCTTGGCCGATACTCCGACTCAGGAATTTCAAGTAATTACTTTGTGGCATGTTCTTGAGCATATACACGAACTGAACGAAACAATTCAAACATTGAAAAAGCTCTTGCATAAAGACGGCACAATTTTTATTGCTGTTCCCAATTATGAATCGGCTGATGCGAAGCGTTATGAAAAACACTGGGCTGCCTATGATG
>JABFSY010000483.1 GCA_013140395.1 Cyclobacteriaceae bacterium | reverse complement strand
GTCTTTTTGATAAGCTCTTGTGATTCCAATCGGGTGTATGAAGACAACGTAGAATTCAAAGATCGCACCTGGAAAATTACGACTCCTGCAGAACTGGAATTTGAAGTGAGCGACACCACTCAAGTCTACAACCTCTATTTAGACGTACGCAATTCCCTTGATTATCCCTACGCGCGACTTTTTGTAAACTATCAATTGGTTGACCCAAACGGGACTGTGGTAAAAAAGGAAATGTTGACCGAGAATCTCTTTGATGTTAAAACAGGAGAACCAAATGGTCGCAGTGGATTGGGCGATGTGTACGATCATCAGTTTGATTTTCTAACCAACTATTCCTTTGAAAAAACAGGCAAACACAAAGTCCGGTTTGAGCAGTTTATGAGGCAAGATACCCTGCAAGGGATTTTGGCTGTTGGGTTAAGAGTGGAAACAATCCAGAAGTAATCGACTACTTAACAGTGGGCTTCTTGCTTTCCTTCGCCATCTTCACGGCCTCATAGGAGTTGACCAATCCTCCTGAAGAACTTAGTTCGCTAAATGAAACGAGTTCTTTACTCCCAGGCTTTTGCACCTTTAGGTTATCAAATTTGCGAGTGGATTTTTCTAAAATGGATTTCACCTCAATCGCTGTTAATTCTGGAAAATAAGACATCAACAGTGCAGCTACCCCGGCTGTCGAAGGGCTGGCCATGCTGGTGCCATCTTCGTTTTTGTAAGTATTGCCTGGTGTCGTAGAATAGATTTGAACACCCGGGGCAAACAACGAAACATTTTTCTTTCCGTAATTAGAAAAGCTCCCCACAAAGTCCTCTCCACTACCCCAGGCAGACGCGCCCACCTCGATCCAGTTTTTTGCCTCCTTCCCATTCAAATACTTTTTTGTCGGAAAGTTTTTCTCTACGTCAATATCATCGCCTTCATTACCAGCCGCGTGAATCAGCAGTACGCCCTTTTGTTCGGCATACTTCACCGCGCGATCGACTACTTCTTTTTCGGGAGAAAATGATTTACCGAAACTCATGTTAATAATTTTTGCACCATTGTCAACCGCATAAAGAATAGCGTTGGCCACATCTTTATCTCGCTCGTCTCCGTTCGGCACAGCTCGCACTACCATTATCTTCACGTTATCTGCAATCCCTTTAATGCCGAGATCGTTCGTACGGTCAGCCGCAATGATTCCTGCCACGTGGGTGCCGTGCAAAGGATCGGGGCCTTTCACGTCATTGTTGCCATAGCCCTTTTCGAAAAGATTTGAATAGTTATCCCCCACTATCTGACGAGAATCAAATTCTGTATTGTAGCCATATTTTACAATTACTTCGAAATAGTCCACGCCCTCTTTCACTTGCCTTAAGTATTCTTCGAGGAGTGTATCGTCACCGGCAGACGCATAAACGCGAGTAATAATACTTTTTGCAAAAAGGAGGCTTGGCCGGCTGCTCGTTAGCTGGCGCACTTCTTCCGGAACAAGTTTTTCCGCTTTAAAATGTTGTTTTAGTGTGTCAAGGCTGGCTTTGGTGTAGTTGTAAATTCCAGAATAAAACTTGTATTGTTGCTCGTTTTTGACTTTCAGTTTTTGGTACTTGTCTTTTAGTTTTAAGTAGGCTGCGTATTCCGTTTTTGCTTTCTTCCTGTTCTTCAACGAATCAGCCGTGTCATATTTTTTCGAAAGGCGCATGTATTCACGGGTTAACTCATAGGTATCGGCATTTACATTTCCATTTTTGCCACCTATAAAGTTCCATCCATGCACATCGTCCACATAGCCATTTTTGTCATCGTCAACGCCATTGCCAGCGATCTCTTTTTCGTTCACCCAGATGACACTTTTTAAGTCTTCGTGGTCGATATCAATCCCAGAATCAATGACGGCAACTAAGACCGTCTTCGAGGGTTGGCCTTTTAACAAAGTTTCATAAGTTCTTTCGGCACTTACTCCCTGCAAACTGTCGTTTTCGGGATCAAGCAAGAACCAATTTTTTGGTATTTCTTTTTCAGCAGGCTGGCCCGGGGCAAGAGCGAGAATGAACAATTGGAATAGAACAGAGAGCGTAAATTTCTTCATTGGGTGTCGAATTTTCTAAAGATTAGCCAGTTAGTCGTTTTTCTTGCTCATTTGTTGCGCCTTTGGCAACATTAAAACTGAGCCGCAATATACTTTCAAACAGGTTTTCCAGCCTGTTTTATTATCTAAAGGGCAAATTGAGCTGCTGAAATTTGTAAAAAATCACCTTTAATATTACTTCAGTAGGGGGCTTAGCCTTTTTGGCCGAACCGGGTGCCTGTAAACCGACAATTTTGTAGCACGAATTAAATGAAATGGTGATGCAAATTTTATTATCTGTCGGGTTGTTCTTTTCGCTTTTCTTTTCGCTTGCCTATCGCAGCCAGAAAGTAGCACAACGGGGTTAGTCCGGAAAGGAGCCATTTTTCAGCCTTTTTTCGAACTGTTTGCCCTCTCAAATCTGTAAGGGGTTACCTTTCTGAATTTTACCGATAAATTTGGTATCTTTCAGCTACCAATCTGGCAATCGACCATGAAAAAGATTTCCCCAATTGTCGTTGCTTTTAGTCTTGTTGCATTTACTGGTTTAGCCCAGTTGAGCGCACCCCGCGTTGTGATCAATTCTATGGGGCACTCCGCTAAGGTACAAAACCTTAATTTCACTCCGGACGGCCAAAAAATAATTTCGGTTTCCGAAGACAAGACTATTCGTCTGTGGAATGCAAACACCGGAGAAATGCTTAAAAAATTCGAATCTGAGATAGGCGATGGTTCAAAGGGCATGTTTTATGCCTCTGATGTTTCGCCAGATGGAAGCCTTTTGGCAGTTGCAGGATATACCGTAACGCCCGACAACCAAATTTATATCGCAATCATTGATCTCAATAAAGGAATTCAAGTTGCAACAGCACTTGGTCATAAGGATGTAATCAACAGCCTGGCATTTACAGGCAATGGAAAATATTTGGTGAGTGGCAGTAATGATGGCACTCTGAAGGTATGGAAAGTAGATGCGTCTACTCCGATGTATAGCCAGGAGTTGTCTATTGAAACAGGCGCACCCGTCAAGTATCTAGCCATGAATTTGGTAAATATGGACGTGGCTATCGCGCAGGAGGGTAAAACGGAAGTGAGCATTTACAGCCTTGCCATTTTGGAAAAGGGTGGTAGCAAATTCAATCCAAGATTTTGGAAAAAGCACTTGGGAGAAGTGAACAAATTAGCCTATTCAAGCGATGGTATGTACCTAGCGTCCAGCAGCTATGAGAAGGAGTTTTTCTTGTGGAGTAGTACAGGTTCAGTGATTAAACAGTGGAACAGAGATGCTTCAGTGAACGCCATTGCTTTCTCTCATGACTCGAAAATATTGGTCGGCTTGGACGACACCGGTCATGGCATAAGTTATGGGGTGCCCGAAGGGAATAAATTCACCGATTTTAGAGGACATGACAACGCGGTTTTTGCGGCAGTCTTTTCGCCTCTCGACAATGGAAGCTATCAGGTTGCCTCAGCAGGTGGAAATAATAATGAGATTTATTTATGGAATCCGATTAATGGTAAAGCCCTTCGGAAAGTAAAAGGTAAGGGAAGTGCTATTCATGATTTAGCTTTTGGGGCGGGACTTGAGTTGTTTGTTTCGCAAGATGTGAATGCTAAGCCAAATGAGTTTCAACGCAGCTTCGATTTCAACTCCATGAAGCTGAATCTCAACTCGCTTAAATTTTCGCCACCTGTAGAGAATTTCGGAAAAGGCATTTCACAAGTTTCTGAAACTGAATTGAGTCTTCCAAAAGGCAAAAAGATTAAAAACATTGATGGCGAAGATGGGCGTATCTTAGATTTCCAGGCTTCACGTGAAGGGGATGTAATCGTTGCAAGTGATTACTCACTTAGAATGTTTGATCGCAATGGGGCTTTTCAGAAGGAATTTGTTGGGCATGTGGGTGGCGTGAGAGCAGTTGCAATTAGTCAGGATGGTAGATACTTGGCTTCAGGGGGCGAAGATCAGACCATTGTGCTTTGGAAATTGAGTGAGACCGGTGCAGCACCCACGATGCGTCAACATCCCGAGTTTAGCGATGCCGCTTGGGGTGCGTATTTTGAATCTCTTCCGGTAGACTCTCTAACTCGCGAGCCTTCTAAGAAAGCATGGCGAGCGGTCATCGACTATATGAAAGCTCATGGTGAGAAAAACTATAAAGCCATTGAGGAAGTTTATAAAAACTTAGGGGAGACCGTGCTTCCCTTTGCAACTTTGTTTTTGACGGAGGATAATCAATGGGTGTGCTGGGCTTATAAGGGATACTTTGCTTGTACGTCAGCTGGAGGTCAGTATTTTGGTTGGCACTTAAATCGTGGAATTGACAAGCTCGCAGACTTTTATGCGGCTGAACAGTATTTTAAAATTTTGTATAGACCCACGCAAATGCAGAAAAGCATTGCGCAGGGTAAACGCGTAGAAGATATCCTTCGCGAAGAAGGCGAGCGCATTTTTGATTTGACTAAGTTACACCGACCCTCAGCGGGCTTCTTTACTACCGAGGTACTACATGATAAAGGCCTAATCGACTACCAAAGTGGCAAGCTCGTTACGACTCAACAAACGCTGAAATTAGATGTTGAAATTTTTGACGGAGGTAGTGGGATTGAAGAAGTCAACATTTATCAAAATGATAAACTGATACTCAGTGACACCACAGTTGAGACAAAGGGAGAGAACGATAAGGTGATCAAATCGTACAACGTTGAAATGTTGAATGAGACCAACGAATTCAAAGTCGTGGTAGTAAACTATCAACGGATTGAATCTAGGCCTGAGATTTTGAAAATTGACTACGTGGGTAAGGTCATTCTCAACTCTACCTTGCATGTGATGGTGGTAGGTATTAATAAATACCAAAACTCTCAGTACAACTTGAATTATGCGCAACCAGATGCGAAAGCATTTGCTGAAAAAATTTCTTCACAAGGTCAACGGATATTTAAAGCCATCAACATTGTGGAGCGTTATGATGAGAATGGTACGAAAGCGAAAATTGTTGAAGGCTTCAAGTCAATTGCCGCAAAGGCTCAGCCACAGGATGTCTTTGTATTCTTCTACGCGGGCCACGGTAGTTTAGATGAAGAAAACAAAGACAAAGATGGCGACAGCCCGTTTTATTTTGTGCCAACAGATGTAACGAAGATTTATGGGGACACGAAGCAGCTAACAGCAAAAGGTATTTCGGACGTTGAATTAAAAGAGTACCTGACAAAAATAAAATCAACGAAACAAATTGTTTTGATGGATGCCTGCCATTCGGGTGGAGCCTTGAAAAACATGAGCACCCGTGCATTGGGTGGTGATGAAAAAGCAATCGTGCAATTAGCGCGTAGTTCGGGTGTGGTGTGGATTGCTTCTTCCGGTTCAAAACAGTTTGCTACTGAATTTGAAGTGTTAAAACATGGTGTATTTACCTATGCCTTGTTAGAAGCACTTGATGGTAAGGGCAACAACAATAGCGACAACAAGATTACGGTAAACGAATTGAAGTTTTATATGGAGGAACGTGTGCCGGAACTTACGAAGCAATACGGTGGAGATGCTCAGTACCCTACCAGTTATATTCATGGCAACGACTTCCCGATCACCGTAACTGCCAAGGAGGGCGAAAACTAGTTCTAAAATCGTAACACAAGAGAAGCGCTTGTTCCATAGAAATGGAAGGATGGCCTAAGTCGGTGACTGGAACTGGGAACACCGGAATTATAAATTTCTATCGCATTAAATGCATGTCCTCTGAATGAGGAGTTGAAAGGAAGAGAAATCAGAAAAAGAACTCCTCCAGCACCTACAAAGGCCCATTCTGGTTGCCCTCCGGCAACAGCTGTGATGAGAGGCACAGCAACCAGTAGGCCACTGGTAAAACCAATGACGTTTCCAATCAGAGCCTTTCTTTTGGCAACTTTAAATTCCTGGTAGGCTTGTTGATTCTGTTGTAAAATCATAGAAACTTGTTTGGAACTGACTGAAGTAGAATCCATTTCAAAAACAACCCCCCCAAACGTTTTGTAAATAGAGAGTCTTTTTTGGCAAAAGAGTTGTCCAAAGACAAGTAGAAGGAGTAGGGTTGTAACACCAAATTTCATTATTGATTCTTTTTAGTGGTTGACTTAAATTGTTCCTTCGTCTGGCAACATTTCGATATCACGTATGAGCACTCGTTTAGAAATGGCCTTACCCGTTTTAGTTGCAGCCAATCCACCAAGAGCTGTTTCTTTATAGCGTGTTTCCATGCTCGCACCAATTTCTCCCATGGCTTCGATCACTTCGTCAACGGGAATAACGCTGCTTACATTTGCTAACGCAATTTGAGCCGAGCTGTTCGCGATGGCCGCGGCACTTGCATTGCGCACCACACAGGGAACTTCTACTAATCCGGCAACAGGATCACAGACTAAACCTAACATGCACTGCACGGTTATAGCCACCGCATTAAAAATCTGATTTGTATCTCCACCCAGGCAATAGACAATCGCCCCAGCACCCATGGCGGCAGCGGTACCTGTCTCTGCCTGACAACCGCCAACAGCGCCTGCGATGGAAGCTTTTTGTTCCATAATGAGCGCGATACCTGCGGCTAATAACATGGCTTCCAAAATCTTTTTGTCTTCAATTTGGTGTATCTCTTGCAACGTAAAAAGGACTCCCGGCATAATACCAGAGGCACCTGCGGTGGGCGCGGCTACAATTCTACCCATGCACGAGTTGACTTCCTTGGCAGCAAGGGCACGCGAAATTAGATTTTGAAATTCTTTAGAGAGAACAGGTTTTGGGTAATTGTAGACTTTTTTTGCTCCGTTGTTAATCATGCCTGAACGAGAAGTCATTTCTTCTGTAAGACCAGTATGTACAGCGTCTTTCATCACATCCCATGCAATGCCTAAGCCTTCCCAAATTTGTTGCTCGCTTCGCCCTTTTTGTTCTAGTTCGTATTCTAATACGGCAGTCACAAGAGACACATTCTTTTCCTTGCAATAGTTTCTCCAATCCTCAAACGATTCAAACAAAAAAGCCATGGTGTGTATAATTTGTTGCTACGAAGTACGATTGTAATTACTTGTTTTTCAAACCTTTGAATAAAAATAAAAGAATTTAATAGACCGTTTCCATAATCTTACCGGTAGATTCACTCATAATCACCTATTTTTCAACATCAAAAATTCAAATGATATGAAATGGCCATTAAGAAGCTCTACACTCAATGGTATGATAATCCTGGCCATTCCATGTGACAACTAAAAAACAATTATTAACACATGAAATGGCCATTAAGTTGTCTACACCCAACGGTATAATAATTCTGGCCATTCCATTTGACCTTAAAAAACTAAACATTAACACATGAAATCAATTCTTTTCAGTTTTCTCTTTCTATCCTTTTTTCTTGTGCGAGCGCAGAGCTCCGATAAAGAATCGATCAAAGAAATATACAATCAGGCACTCAGCAAAGGTAAATCTTATGACATGCTCTATGATTTATGTGTAAACATCGGGCCACGACTGTCAGGATCGCCAGGGGCGGCAGCAGCCGTTGAATGGAGCCGACATAAGATGGAGGATCTAGGATTTGATTCCGTGTGGTTACAACCAGTGATGGTACCACATTGGGTTCGCGGGCAACAAGAAATAGGTCGCATCATCAATTCAAAAAAAATAGGAACGCGAGAAGTCGTTGTTACTTCTTTAGGTGGATCGATCGGCACCGGGCCTTCAGGAATTTCAGCGGGTATTGTGGAGGTCAAGAATTTTGATGAGCTAAAGCAACTAGGCACAAAGAATGTGCAGGACAAGATTGTTTTTTTTAATCGTGCGATGGACCCCACAAAGATTAACACGTTTGCCGCCTATGGCGGAGCGGTTGATCAAAGAGGAAATGGTGCAGTAGAAGCGGCAAAGTTAGGAGCAGTGGCGGTGATTGTTCGATCAATGGGCTTGGGTGTGGAAACATACGCACATACCGGTGGGATGCGTTATGTGACTGGTGTAAAATTGATTCCTGGAGTAGCGATAAGCACGCAGCACGCAGAATTGCTGAGCAAGCTTTTAAAAGAGGAAAAGGATTTACAGTTTTATCTGGAAACTCATTGTCAGATTTTAGATGAGGCTCCTTCTTTTAATGTGGTAGGTGAAATAAGAGGAGGAGAATACAAAGACGAAATTATTGTAGTAGGAGGACATTTGGATTCGTGGGACTTAGCACAAGGTGCACACGATGATGGAACTGGATGTGTTCAATCTATTGAAGTATTGAGATTATTCAAGGCAATGGGCTATAAACCAAAACGCACCATTCGCGCAGTCATGTTTATGAATGAAGAAAATGGATTGCGAGGCGGTGCCAAGTATGCCGAGCTTGCATTGAAAAATAAGGAAAAGCATATTGCTGCTATGGAATCAGACAGGGGTGGTTTTACACCACGTGGATTTACGATGTCGGCTACAGAAGGTGTTAAAACCATCATACGAGGTTGGAAACCACTTTTCGAGCCTTATGATGTGTGGGATTTTAGTCAGGAAGGCGGAGGCGCAGATATTGGGCCATTGGCATCACAAGGTGTGCCGTTGATTGGATTTCTTCCAGACTCACAGCGCTACTTTAGCGTTCATCATACTTCAGAGGACACAATAGATAAGGTTGACAAGCGGGAACTGGAACTCGGAGCCGCTTCGATGGCTGCTCTTGTTTTTATGATCGATAAGTACGGACTAAAATAACACAGCTAGAAATCCACCGCTCCCAAGAATTCTGCTTTTTCTAAGATATAAATCATCTTATCTGGATTTTTATCATTCAGAATTAATCTGCCTTTTATCTCAACGGGCTTGTCGGTGTATCCAATTGGTTCGAGCAAAAATACCTCTATGATAGTTTCGGGGCCACCTACACCACAGAAGAAGCACGCGTTTAAAGGTAAAGAAGAGAGCATAAAATGAGTTCCTTTCATTCCACTTTCAAAAGGCACCATGTAGCCGGGCAATGTGATCACTTTGTTGGCAAGAGACTGTACATCTTTTGAAAAAAGCGGTTTGTCATAATCACCTTCTTTTCTGTACTCGATGGCGTAGAGCTTCGGCCAAGCCAAAGATGGTAATCCTTTGTAAATGCTCTTTTGACTATATCCTGAAGATGACAAAAGAAGACAAGCAGCAATTAGCTTATACATTCAATGGAATTTCGACAGTAAAGGTAGTGCCTTTTCCATATTCAGAAGAGACCATGATGTTTCCCTTCAATTTTTCTGCCGCTTCTCTTGCTATATAAAGCCCTAGACCAGAGCCATTGGAATCGGGGTGGCCACGAAAGAACATGTCAAATATTTTAGGCTCAATTTCAGGCTTGATGCCTTCACCGTTGTCTTCAACCATAATCTTGATCGAATTGATACCCTCGAAACAGGAAAGTTGGATGAGTGGAATATCGTTGCCAACCTTTTTCTGAAATTTAATTGCGTTTGACAACAGGTTGTTCATGATTATCTTTAACCGAATCCTGTCCGTAAAAATTGTTTTACTAGCTGGCCCCGAAAGTTCAAATTTGATTTTTTGAAAATTTTCCATGTATCTCAAATCCTCGATAATTTCGGCACACATTTCTTTCAAGTCTATTCTTTCCAGGTGAATGGCTAAGCGATTGTTTCGCGAATAGTCTATTATCTCCTTGATAAATAAATCCAGTTTTGAAACGCTCGTCCCAATTTTAATCAAGTATTCTTCCTTGTTGTTT
>JABFSY010000443.1 GCA_013140395.1 Cyclobacteriaceae bacterium | reverse complement strand
GCAACTACCTGACTCGGGTAAGACCACCCGAATCCTTCATGTAAAAACAGACGACCACAGACAGCTCCTAAAAGCATTTAGCATTGATCTGATAAATTAGGTGGCTCGAATGCGGAAAACAGGAAAAGATAGCCGAGATGCACGACCTAAACACTCGCTTGCACTTGACTCCAACGATTATCGAATTTGATGGGAAGCACGAATTGGATGTGGAGGTTCTTAATAAGATTGCATTTGGCTAAACCTCCCGTTTCAAAACCGTAGCACTCGCTTGTGCGGTAGGCAGCACCACCATGTCGGCTATGACTACGTGTGCCGGACGAGTAGCTGCGAATAAAATGACATCTGCAATGTCTGCTGCGTAAAGGGGCGTTAAGCCCTGATACACTGATTTTGCCCGCTCTGCATCCCCTTTAAATCTTACTAGTGAAAATTCTGTTTCAACCATACCGGGATGAATGCCCGTAACTTTTATACCAAATGGATTGAGATCCATTCGCATGCCTTTTGTAAGTGCATCCACTGCAAATTTGCTGGCACAATATACATTTCCGTTAGGATACACTTCTTTGCCGGCAATCGAGCCAATGTTAATGATATGTCCGGCTTTTCGCTCCATCATTCCGGGTATCACTTGTTTGGATACATAGAGTAACCCTTTGACATTGATATCGATCATGGCATCCCAGTCGTCTACTTCTCCTGTTTGGATTGGCGCCAGCCCGTGTGCGTTGCCGGCATTGTTAATTAGCACATCGATATTCTTCCACTCTCCTTGTAGCGAGTCAATGGCCTGGGCTGTTTGGCCGCGGTCGCGTACATCAAAGCGAAGAGATATAACCTCCGTGCTGAGAGAAAGCTCGTCCGTCAATTTTTTCAATCGGTCGTTTCTCCGGCCAGTTAGGATAAGTTTGAAATTGTTCACCGAAAGTAGGCGAGCAGTGGCCTCTCCTATTCCTGAGGTGGCTCCGGTGATCAGTGCTATTCTTTTTGAATTCATTCTATTTTTCGAAGTGATAAAACTGAAATGTAAAAATAGTGGAGATACGTAACTATTGAAAGATGAGATAAACCCCAATTGTATTCGTGTTCAATCGACTGAGGGGATCTTTGTAAACACTTGCTTCATCGCCCAACATATCAACGAGGCCTCTGGAGAATCGCAGTTCGGGTGAGAACTTGAACAACGGAAAATAAAAATCAAAGCCAATACCAGCATCTACACTTAGATTTCTCTTCAAAATAGGTATCGCACCAGACGAATTGCCAATGTCATTTTTGCCGGATGCCTCAATGGCCGGAGTAAATCCACCTACCATGTACATACGCACATTGCCCCTCCGCATCGATTTAAATTTTACTAAAATTGGAAATTCCACCATGGTGGTTTCAATCAACTGAGATTGGGTGGTTCGGTTAGTATAGAAATAAGTAAGTCGATGAGAATAAAACCCCGCCTTTGGCATCAGTCGCAAATCGAAAAATTCATTAAGTCGATAATTGACTAAAAAACCTAATGAAAATCCGGGGATAAACTGTGGTTGTACAGAATGAATGGTATCAAACTTTTTGGTGACAAACTGCTCAGAATATTTTAGTTCGTAGGAGGTGGTGTGTATGCCAATCGAAAATCCGTAACTAAATTTTCGGTCATCATAGTTGGGATTGTGTTGCCTCGCCCATCGAAACAACTGTGCCTGCGAAGGAGCCGAGCAGCACAGTAGAATCACTGCGAAGGCTACTTGAAGCCCGAATAGAGACTGCTGATGCCAAATGTTAGCGCCTTGCATGATGTATCTTTATAACCCAACTCAGCCAATATCGAAATAAAATCTTCGCCATCCGGAAAAGCCTTCACTGAATCCGGAAGGTAAGTATATGCTGCGGAATCTTTGGACAACGCCTTCCCCACAGCCGGTGTAATAAACTTGAAATAAAAATGGTACAACGGCTTGAAGTACCATGCGGTAGGTTTTGAGAATTCCAAAATGACCACTCTGCCTCCTGGCCTTAACACCCTCAACATCTCGGCCAATCCTTGCTTCAAATTTTCAAAATTCCTCACTCCAAAGGCAACGATAATGGCATCGAACTTATTGCTGTCGAAGGGCAGATTCTCCGAATCCCCGGTTCTCAGTTCAATGACGTGGTCCAGTTTTTTGGCTACCAATTTCTTTCGCCCCACTTCGAGCATGCCTTCGGAAATATCGACTCCGATGACTTGGGTGGGGTTTAGTTTCATCGCCTGGATGGCAAAATCCCCGGTGCCCGTTGCTACATCCAGAATCAATTTTGGGTTATCTTTTTCTAATAAGCGAATGGCCTTCTTCCGCCAGCCAATGTCGATTCCAAAACTCAGAAAATGATTTAAGAAATCATAGTTACCACTAATGGTGTCGAACATTTTCGCCACCTGTTGCTTCTTACCAGACGGATCGTCTTTATAGGGGACAACTTCCAATGGAATAATGATTAAGATTTACGGAATTAATAAAGCCTGCAAGCTACGTTATTTGCCTAGCACTTTAAATTCCACCCTGCGGTTAAATTGGCGCCCTTCTTCTTCATCATCGTTGCTTGCCAAGGGTTTTGTTTCTCCGTAGCCAACGGTTTTGATCCTTCGCGTGTCAACTCCTTTGGAAGTCAAAAAGCTTTTTACTGCATTAGCCCTTCTCAATGACAGATCTAAGTTGAATTTGTTGTCGCCTACACTGTCAGTATGTCCACCGATTTCCACTTGAAGGCCTGTATTCTGCTTCATCATCGTCTCCAACTTATTCAGCTCCGGATATGCTTCCGTTTTGAAGGTTGCTTTTTCAAAATCAAAGTAGATGTTACGCAAAATAGACACTACCCCAACAGAC
>JABFSY010000025.1 GCA_013140395.1 Cyclobacteriaceae bacterium | reverse complement strand
GTACTTCATTGTACCTCAGGCATCGATCTTAATGTTGGAGAGAGAAGAAGACCTACGTCAGTAACTTTTGAAATCATGTCTGGTCTCTCATTTGGCGCGCTACGGGTAGGAAAGAAATATTACCTCATCAATTTTGGAGATCGATATGAGTTTCAATTGGAGTACATTCTGGGAAACGGAGACTTCAAGGTAAAAGACCTACACACGCTGGAACGCTACACCATCAAAGATCTGCTAAAGTTTGGTCGGGGAAAAGACTTTGAGATCCGTGAACTAGGCGAATAAATTTTTCAAACAGTACAATCCAACTAGACACAATTTTCTAGCTTGCTAAAAATTCATTTGGAATACCTCGGCTACTTTTCCGCGATCTTTATCGGCTTACTGTTAGGTCTGTTGGGTGGTGGTGGCTCCATTCTTTCCATTCCAATTTTAGTCTATCTTTTTCATTTGGATGCAGTCACCGCATCTGGCTATTCACTGTTTATTGTGGGTACGACCAGCTTTGCTGGCGCGATTCCAAAATATAGAGATCACTTAGTTAATATTAAGACGGGCTTTCTTTTTGGTATTCCGTCCATCATTACCATTTTCATCACTCGAAAATTTATCGTTCCGGCTATTCCTGATGTCTTGTTTCAAATCGGGGAATTTTCTTTTACAAAAAGATTTTTGCTACTCGGCCTCTTTGCGATCCTAATGGTATTGGCGTCTATTCCTATGATTCGAGGAAGAAGAGACATACAGCCACGAAGAAAAAAATACCAGACGCTATTGATCATTGTGGAGGGCATGCTCATTGGATTCCTGACCGGATTAGTTGGGGCCGGGGGTGGCTTCTTGATTATTCCGGCACTGGTATTATTAACAGGCCTGCCTATGAAGACGGCCGCAGGAACTTCGCTCTTTATTATTGCAATTAACTCACTCACCGGCTTTTTGGGCGATGTTCTCAACAGCCCCATGGACTGGAAGTTCCTGCTCACCCTTACTGCCATTGCTATCGTGGGCGTGCATTTTGGCAATGTACTCTCCCGAAGAATCCCCGGAATCAAACTAAAAAAGGCTTTTGGTTGGTTTACCCTTGCCATGGGGTGCTGGATTCTGGCCAAAGAGACTCTTCTTTAGCTCTTTCATCTAAAATAAAGCAGCCAAATTAGCAACCTTTATATAAGCCTTTCCGATTAATGATAGTAATACTATTATATTTGTTTATATCCGTATCAAAATGCCTACACTTGCTTTCAAGCTAAACGACCATCTTTACATTCGAGACCCTCAACACACCCAGTTAGGTCAAAAGATTATTCATAGCAGTGTGCTCTTAATAGACCGGCTGGGCTTCGAGCAGTTTACATTTAAAAAATTAGCAGAGGAAATCGACTCCACAGAAGCATCGATTTATCGGTATTTTGAAAACAAACATAGGCTCTTAGTCTATTTGATCGCGTGGTACTGGAATTGGATGGAGTATCGGATGGAGATATTTACAAGTGCCGTAGCTGACCCCAAAGAAAAACTAAAAACTTGTTTGCGGATTTTGGCAGAAGAAAAAAAATATGACCCTACCTTCGAATTCGTGAACGAAGAAGCGCTACATCGAATTGTGATTGCTGAGTTGGACAAAACCTACTTGACAAAGGGAGTAGATGACCACAATAAAGAAGGATTGTTTGGAGGATTCAAGAGTGTTTGTGCTAAGATAGCCTCGTTGATCCATGTGATTAATCCGAATTACCCATTTGCCGAATCGTTGGTAAGCACCGTTCTCATAACGGCCAATCAACAACTTTTCTTTGCATCCCATTTACCATCCCTAACAAGTCTTGAAGCCAACGAAAATCGCTATAACCGACTTTATAGTTTTTTAGAAAACGTGGTATTCTGTTCGATTAACGCTGACAATAAGTATGCTTAACAACTATCAAATTAACCGGTGCTTACGCGAAGTAGCGCTCGCCATGAAACACAATTTTCCAATCGAGAGGACTCAGCACGTAGACGCAAATCAACGATCCTATGCAGAAGATGAACTCATTGAGTTCAAAAGAGATTTGGTTGAGGCAGCCAATCAAATCAACATGATGCTCATGGAAAATCAATTGGACGAGAAAACGTTGCTTGACTTTTTTCATGAGCAAACTTCGCCAATACTCACTTTCCTCCGAACAGACGGAGCACTTCATCCTGCCCTTATTGTGCCCGAAAAAGGAAAAGTCAGATTCGTCAATATCAAATCGGATCGATCTGAGTCAGTACCATTTGATTCCTCTGCATTACTCAGAAATGAAAATGGTGAGATCACATTTTACGCCATTTATTCATATGAAAGCCCAGTTAGTATTGAGGGAGCAGAAGGGGAACACCTTAGCCCCGTACGCAGGCTTTTTCAATTGCTGAAAACGGAAAAGAAGGAAATCTTTTACATTCTTTTTTATGCCGTTGTAGTTGGTTTGATCAGCTTGATTGTTCCGCTGGGTATTCAAACCACAGTTGAATTGATTTCCGGGGGGGTCATTTTTAGCTCCGTGTACTTGATGATCGGCCTTGTCATTGTAGGAGTATTGCTAAGTGGTGTGCTTCAGATGATTCAAATCAGCTTAGTCGAATTTTTACAACGAAGAATTTTTACAAAAGCCGCCTTTGAGTTTGCCTTTCGCATTCCACGCATCCGCCTCGAGGCGCTTCAAAAAAACTATGCGCCAGAGTTAGTCAATCGGTTTTTTGATGTGATGACCATCCAAAAAGGACTGCCAAAAATTCTGATCGATTTATCGTCAGCAGTTATTCAAATATTTTTTGGCTTGTTACTCATTTCACTCTATCACCCTTTTTTCGTCTTCTTTGGTTTGGTTTTAGTGACTACACTTATATTGATCTTTTACTATACAGGTCCGCGCGGCCTCAACTCTTCCATCCAAGAGTCGAAATATAAATACAAGGTAGCGCAATGGCTCCAAGAACTGGCGCGTGCGATCCACTCCTTCAAATTGGCAGGCAATACAGAATTGCCTCTTCGGAAAACAGATTACAACGTAAATAGCTATTTGAAAAATCGCAAAATTCATTTTCAGGTATTGATTGCTCAATACTCTGCGATTGTCATTTTCAAAGCGTTAATTATCGGTGGCTTGCTTATCATGGGTACGTTGCTTGTGGTTGATCGGCAGATAACATTGGGGCAACTAGTCGCCTCAGAAATTGTGATCATTTTGATTTTAAATGCGGTTGAAAAAATTATTATGTATATGGATGTCGTATATGACATGCTTACTGCGGTCGATAAAGTTGGTCACGTGACGGACATGCCCATTGAGCGCTCGGGTGGTTTTGATTTTCCAAAAATCACCGATCGTGGATTGTCAGTTCGGGTAAAGAATTTGAAGTACAAGCATAAAGAGGCAACTGAATATACACTGAGAGGAATCGATTTTGAAATTGCGCCAGGTGAAAAAGTTTGCTTGACTGGCTTTGGTGGCTCCGGAAAAGCAACGTTGGTCAATATAATAGCCGGGCTATACAGCGACTACGAGGGAGTGGCAACCATCAACAACTATTCATTACGCGATCTCGACCTCACTCATCTACGCGACTATGTTGCAAAAAACATTTCACGAGAAGATCTTTTTGACGGAACAATCCTGGAGAATATCACCGTTGGGAAACCCAGCGAAACGGTGCAAGATGCACTTGACGCGATGGAACAAGTGGGCATCCTGGATGCGGTAAATGCTATGCCAGACGGGTTAAATTCGCATGTGCTAAGTGGTGGAATTGGTCTTTCGGGTTCATTCTGCTACAAACTAATTCTAGCCCGTTGTCTTGCAGAAAAGCCAAGGCTCTTGATCTTAAATGACTTTTTTCAGGCGTTGTCTAAAAAAGAAAAGATGGAATTGCTCGCCATGTTAAATCACACCGACACCAAACGAACTATGATTTTTGTTTCCAATGATCCGCTGGTGATGAGCGCTTGCGAACGGGTGATTATATTAGAGGAGGGTGTTGTAAAAGCAAGCGGCACGATGGAGCAACTATTGAAAAATAATGACCTTAACGGAATAACCCACTAATCGATATGCTAAACATATCAAAGAACTCTGTCCAGAAGAAAATGCCACAGGAAAAGCTGTATGCCTTACGCTCGCTGGATACACCGATGGCTGGAAAAATTTTAGCCAAGTGGATTTTAGGAATTTTTGTATTGTTTTTTGTGATCTTATTCTTGCCGTGGCAGCAAAATATTCGCGGCAGTGGTAAGGTAACTGCGCTCTCGCCTAGCAATAGGCCACAAACTATTGAGACAACCATTGCAGGAAGAATTCAGGTTTGGAAAATTAAAGAAGGACAATTTGTTAATAGGCTTGACACAATTGCCATCATCAGTGAGGTAAAAGAAAAATACTTTGACCCACAAATGCTTTCACGTTTGCAGCAAGTGATCACCGCCAAAGAACAGAGCCTTCAATCAAAGGAGCAAAAAGCAAAGGCCTTGCAACGACAAGTGAGTGCACTCGAAGACGGCCTACGCAACAAAAGAGATCAGGCAAAAGCAAAATTGGAGGCGGAACGCGTGCGCTTCAACAACTTCAAAAACCAATATGAGCGTAATCAAAAATTATTTGAGGCTGGCAATATTCCGCTAACAAAATTTCAGGACATAGAATACAAATACCAAAGTAGTGAGGCGGACTTTGTAAATGCCGAAATTGAAATCGAACGTGTACAGGCTGAATACCTGGATAAAATCAACAAAGCAGAGTCAGACCTCAACAATACTCTTGCAGAGCAATTCGATACACAGGCAGATATTGCCAAAATGCGCAACGAACTTTCCAATATGGAAATCCGCGCACAGCAATATTTTATTCTAGCTCCACAAGCTGGCTTTGTGGTGAAAGCAACTCAAGCGGGTATCGGAGAAACCATCAAAGAAGGTGATGCTGTTTGTACTATTATGCCACAATCTACCGATGTGGCGGTGGAAATGCACGTCAAAGCAATGGATGTTCCGCTCATCAGCAAAGGCAGGCGCGTTCGAATAGAGTTCGATGGATTCCCTGCACTGCAATTCAGTGGATGGCCCAGCATCTCTGTGGGTACGTTTGGTGGTACTGTAGAAGTTATCGACTACGTCAATACCAAACCTGGCGAGTTTAGAATATTGGTAATTCCTGATCAAAAAGATATCGCTTGGCCCAAGCAAATTCGTGTTGGATCTGGCATCAAGGGATGGGTCATGCTCGATGACGTCAGCGTGTGGTATGAATTGTGGCGACAACTCAATGGATTCCCTCCAAGTCTGTATGCTGAGCCGGAAATGGAAGAGCCGAATAAGAAAAAGGAAACTAAAGATGAAGAGTCGTAGCATGAAAAAAGCACTTCTTGTTTTTGCATGGCTTGCTATTGCTCCTTCTTCGCAAGGGCAAACCGCGATGGATTCCATTTTCCTCTTACCGGATACCATCAAAGCGTTTTCATTGGAGAACATGTATGCCTCCATGCTGGAGTTTCACCCGATTGTGAAACAGACGCGATTATTGAATGAGGTAGCCAAGCAGGAAATACGAATGGCAAGAGGCGCTTTTGACCCTAAATTGCAGGCTAGGTTAGATGTTAAAGAGTTTGATAACAAAAACTACTACAACAAAGTCAATACTTCTTTTACTATTCCCACTTGGTTTCCGATTGATCCAAAGATTGGCTATGAACAAAACACCGGACAATTTATCGATCCCGAAAATATTGTGGGTGGTTCAACAGACAACAGTCAATTCACTACAGGAATATCATTGCCTCTTGGTCGAGGATTATTCACAGATGATCGAAGAGCTGCGTTAAAACAAGCCAAGCTGTTTACTCAAATGGCTGAGGCCGAACAAATCAAGCTGATCAACAAAATCCTGTTGGAAGCCGCCAAAGATTATTGGCAATGGTATTTTGCGTACTACAACTATCGCCTGCTTAGCAAAAATTCGTTGATTGCCCAAGAAATCTTTAGACTAGTAAATCTTGATGCGAGTTTGGGTGAAGCCTCTGCAATTGACACTGTACAGGCAAAAATTATTTACCAACAACGCTTAGTAGAAAGGCAGGAAGCTTACCTGGAATTTTTAAACACAACTATAAAAACATCAAACTATCTGTGGGACAATGCCGGTTACCCCGTTCAACTCTCGCCCGATATTGCACCCGTGTTAGTCCAAAACGATGGACAGCTTTTGTCGCTGGAAACCCTTCAAGATCTCACGCTTCAGGCCAAACAAAATCACCCTGAACTAGTTAAACTACGAGTGAAGCTCGATCAATTGGATGTAGATAGAAAGCTGGCATTAGAATATTTGAAACCGCGGCTCGACCTGAACTATAATTTTATCAATCAACCATTAAGACCAGGTGGTGACTTTCAGTCGTTTCGTTTGGGGAACGACTATAAATTCGGTCTGGATTTTTCAATGCCCATACTCATCAGAAAAGAGCGGGCTAAACTAGCACAAACAAAAATCAAGATTCAAAGCACCCAATACGAACAGACACAGGCCGAACGCGAAATCATTAACCAGGTAAACGCGGTGTTCAATCAAATCGTGAATACGAGTGGTATATTGACCCAACAAACATCGGTAGCAGCCAACTATGATCGATTGTTAAAAGCAGAATTGTTTAATCTATCGAATGGCGAAAGTGATTTATTCAAAATCAACATTCAACAGGAGAAGTTGATCCAAGCACAATCAAAACTGCTTAAGTTGAAGTCGGAGTACGAAAAAATGAAGGCAACCATTTATTGGGCTGCTGGTGTGCGAAACCTGAATTTTAATGAGGGCAACTAGAATGGCCAGACTTAAATTCCACGAATTGATTTAACAATTTCCTCCACTACACGGACAGCAGAATTAAGCGCACCACTCACGGTACCAGCATCACCTTCAATGTCAGTGGCCTCACCCGCAAAATATAACTTATCGGCAAGTGGTAGTGAAAGATCCTTCCGGTCTGCATTGGTAGTGCCAACTAACGGATAAGAAATTCCACCTTTAATAAACTCGTCCTTTGTCCAGTCTTTTATCAAGTACAAAAGGTTGGTGTTATCATTTGTATTATCCAGATCACGCCTGATAAATCGCGTTGCTTGACCCTGATAAACGGCATCTAACTCGGCCAGAATTGTCAACACTTTATTGTAGTCAGATAAGGCAGACAACTGTTCCGCCTTTTGTCCATAAATGGTGAGCGCCATAGAGCGAAAAAATCTACTTCTACCCAATCCTGAATTAAAATATTGAGGAATTGTTGAGCCCCCCCAGATATAGCTGGAATCCAGCCCCCAGAAATTACTCTTAAAATCTAACAAAATCCGCATGGCAGCATCCATCTTGAATTTTCCTAGCGCAGTGGTTTTCGTACCATCCAAGCTTGGTGTAAAGGTGATGTCTCCGCTTTTTAATATAGACAATGGAACGGTGACGATTACTTTCGCTGCGGTGTATTCCTTTCCATTGCTGTCAGTGATGGTGATCAGCGTAGATCCCCAGTCTATTTTCTTGACAACTGTGTTCAACACAATACCTGGGATCATTTCGCTAAAGCGGGAGATAATAATATCCTGCCAGGGATTCGCGCGGGTCATCAGTTGTTTAGCATCACGTTTGGATAGCTTCAACGATTCAGCTAGTCCGTTCGCACCAATTCGATCGCTGGTAGTACCATAATAATTACCCGCCTGCGAATTGAGCAATGCTTGTGCTCGGGTAGGCACGGCTGCAGCGCCTTGAACAGTATCTCCACCCGTATAATTTGGCAGCCCATTGACAAAACTCTGAACCCCATTCCAGTCTCCATCACTATTCCAATCTGCACCGGTCTTTGCTTGATTATCTAATATGTAACGAGGAGCGGTTGGGTCTACTTCAACGGTTGGCAAACTAAGATCGCTTATAATCTTTCCCCAGGATGAATTCGATCCGTAAACAACCTCGCCTCCCAATTCTATTGGAAAATCGGCTTGAGAAGCATTGTTGAAAGATTGGTACTGCACATCGGTTTGGTTGCGCAACGAACGTATCCTGCCCCCGGGCTGACTGGAAGCTTCCAAGATAGTTACCTTGATGCCCTTCACACGCAAAATGTCGGCAGCGTACAATCCGGCAGCTCCTGCACCAATAACGATTACGTTGCCGTCATAAGGAACTTCGGGTCCTGGGTCATCCTTACTACAGGACATAAGATAACTTGGCAACAAAATCCCTCCAGATAATCCAAGTCCTAACTGTTTAAGCGCCTTTCTTCGTTCCACTAGAGGTCATTTGAATTCGAAAGATAAATAAATTTTACTCTGCGACAGTAACCAGCCATCGCCAACCATCGAACGAATGTCCATTTTAATACCTATTTTGGAAACAAAAAGCTCATGTCGTTTTCTCAAGCCACCGAGTCCTCGATCAAAAAAGTATGTGTAATTGGCCCTGAATGCACTGGAAAAACAGATCTTTCAAAGTTTCTGGCTAGTCATTTCAAAACCACCTGCGTGGAAGAATATGCAAGGGCATATTTAAACAAACTTGGAAAGCCCTACGCTCAGCCCGATCTGATCAAAATTGCACATGGGCAACTTCGGATGGAAGACGAATGGCAGAGAGAGTCAAACAAGATCATGATTTGCGACACCAACTTAATTGTGATTAAGGTTTGGAGTGAACACAAGTATGGGGTATGTGATGCGGAGATTCTAGAGAAAATGGCCGAGCGAAAATATGATTTGTATTTGCTGACGAACATTGACCTCCCCTGGGAAGATGATCCTCAACGAGAACATCCCGGGAAACGAGAACATTTTTGGAAAATCTATCAGGACGAAGTGGCAAAAACGAATGTGCCGTTTATAGAAATTTCAGGACAAGGTGATAGCCGTAGGAAAAAGGCAATAGAGGCCATCAACGCGCAATTTTTTCAATGAGCCAATCTTCTGAAAATCCCTACGCTGCCCTACAGATACGCGACTTTCGTTTCTTTATTCTCGCTCGGCTGTTTGTCACATTGGCTATTATGGTACAAGCTGTAGTTGTCGGCTGGCAGGTGTATGAAATTACAAAAGATCCACTTTCACTTGGACTCATCGGTCTAGCAGAGGCCATTCCAGCGATTACCGTGTCCTTGTACGCTGGTCATTTGGCGGATGTGGTGCAGCGCAAAAAAATAATTTTAGTGTGCGTGATAACACTGGTGTTGTGTTCGATGTCGCTCCTTTATTTTACGATGGATCTGGGCGCATTTATCTTGGCCCAGGGGGCACTTCCAATCTACACAGTCATTTTCTTGAGTGGCATTGCACGCGGGTTTTTATCACCTGCAAATTTCTCCTTCATGCCACAATTGGTTGATCGAAAACTCTATCAAAATGCGATTGTTTGGAATAGCACGCTGTGGGAGGGCGCGGCAGTAGGTGGCCCCATCATAGGCGGACTTGTTTTTGGTTTCTTTGGGATCACAGCTGCATATACGATAGATGTTGCATTGATTTTTGCGGGATTGCTTTGCTACATAGCCATCCCCAATCGGGCATTACCGCCTATTAGTGAAGAGCAAGGAATTTTTGACAAGATCAAAGCAGGCATCAAGTTCGTTTTCAAAAATCAAATTGTACTCAGCGCTATTTCGCTAGATCTCTTCGCGGTCTTGTTTGGTGGAGCCGTAGCGCTACTTCCCATTTTTGCAGATGAAATTTTGCATGTTGGCAAGGAGGGGTTAGGATTTTTGCGCTCTGCCCAAGGCATCGGTGCCGTGATCATGGCAGTCTATCTCACCCGAAATCCCATTAAAAAAAATATTGGAAAAATTCTGTTGTGGTGTGTAGCTGGTTTTGGATTGTGCATGATTGGGTTTGGTCTTTCT
>JABFSY010000012.1 GCA_013140395.1 Cyclobacteriaceae bacterium | reverse complement strand
CCTTCGCCCTTGCTAAACCTGGAGATATCTCAGATCCATTTAAATCTTCAATTGGTTGGCACATCATAAGATTGGATAAAAAGATTCCCCTTCCACCCTATGGCGAGATGGCCGAATCGCTGAAAAGAAAAGTAGCACGTGATGAGCGTTTACAGATTTCGCAGCAGGCGCTCAACACAAAACGAAGAAAAGACTTTGGCTTCATTGAAGTGGCCGAAAACAAGAAGTTCTTTTTTGATTTGGCTGACTCTACGCTAACAAAAGGGAAATGGCAATACAAAGGCGATTTTGCATCTCTCTCTAAGCCACTTTTTAAAGTTCAAACCAAAAGTGTTTCGGTGGGTAATTTCGTCAACTATATAAAAACCAATCAGGCTCCTTCTTCCATGATTCCGGCCGCTCACATCACTCAATTGTACAACTTTTATGTTGACGAAGTCATCACAGAAGTAGAAGAAGCAATGCTTATCAAAGAAAAGCCTGAATTTAAGAACCTGTTGACAGAGTACCGTGAAGGCATTCTGTTTTTCGAAATCATGGAAAAAGAAATATGGAATAGAGCCTCGCAAGACACCTCGGGCCAACGAGGTTTTTATGAAAGGAACAAAGCAAAATACGTTGGCGGAAACCGTGTGGAAGCACGCATTTTTTCAACACCTGATAAAAATCTAATTACCGATTTTAAAAAGAAAATCGAAAAGGGAGACACCATTCAAAATGCCGATATCAAAAAATTCAAATCAGTACAAGGATTTCGAAATTACGAAAAAGGAGAAAGCAAAATTATTGATAACGTCACCTGGTCTTCCGGACTACATGAAATCGAAGTAGACAAGACGTTCCACTTAATAGAAATAAACAGACTGGTGGCGCCCGGTACCAAGAGTTTTGAAGAAGCGCGTGCCAGCATCATTTCAGACTTTCAAAACGAATTAGAGCAAAACTGGATAGCTTTGTTAAGAAAAAAATATCCGGTGCAAATCAATCAAAAAGTGAAAAAGAACGTTGTAACAGCACTTGTTAAAAAATGAGGATCCATCGCCTACAAACAGCCGCTTTTTGCTCCCTTCTGGGGATCCTCGCCTCTTCGTGCGATTTGATTCAAATGAAGCGAGGGAATAAAGAGGGTGATGAATCGAGGAAACCTGTTGCGCGTGTCAATCAGTCTTTCTTGTACCTGGACGAACTGCAGGGCATCGTGCCCAAAGATGCTACAGCAGCAGACAGTGCGGCCAGAATTTCATCTTATGTAACCAGTTGGATCCGTAAGCAGTTGCTGTTAAATGAGGCAGCAAAAAACATCGACATTAATGAAGCAGAGGTAGAGCGAAGGGTCGAGGAGTATCGATACAGCCTGATTGGCTATGAGTTTCAAAATTTCTACATTAAAAAAAATCTGAACGATTCTGTGTCTCCTGCTGAAATTGCGGCCTACTACAAAACTCATCTTGACAACTTCATCTTGAAGCAAAATATTTTGCAGGGCACTTACATAAAAGTCCCCAAGACAGCCCCTCGCATCCAACGGATTAAATCGCTCATTTTTTCGGATAAAGCCAAAGATAAGGAGGAGCTAAAATCATATTGCCTTAGTTTCTCTGTTGAGTATCAGTTGCCAGATTCCACATGGATTGAACTTGATAAACTCGTGGCTAATTCTCCGATGGCTACCATTCCCGACAAAATTCAATTTCTGCGAAACTATCGCTACTATGAAACCAACGATCAGGATTTTCTTTACTTCCTGAAAGTGGATGCTTTCAAAATTGCCGACAATGTCTCGCCTGTAGAATTCGTGGAGAGCGAGATCAAAAACATTATTTTAAACAAAAGAAAAGTAGAACTTGCCAAAAAATTGGAGGACGAGGTATATGAAAATGGTGCTAAACGAAAGGAATTTGAGGTTTTTAATCCTTAACCTGCTATTTCTTGCAATCTGCCTGCAGATTTCTGCCCAAGAAAAGGAGAAAACAGGCTTTGTGGTGGACAAAATCATCGCCAAAGTCGACAATTATATTGTGATCAAGTCTGAACTAGAATCCGCTTACCAGGGCTACATCGCAGAAGGTAATTCGCAGTCCGAAGAGGCAAAATGTCAGCTTTTCAACAGACTAATTATGAATAAGCTGATGGTTGCCAAAGCAGCCATTGACTCGGTATTGGTTACCGACTTCGAAGTTGACCAAAATACCGGCCAGCGGATGAATGCCATTCTCCAAAACTCCGGAAACTCCCCGGAAGAACTAGAACGCAGATACGGTAAAAGCCTGGAACAAATCAGGGTAGAACTAAGAGACCAAATTCGCGAACAGCTTTTGGCGCGTGAAATGACGGGGCGCATTACAAAAGATTTAAAAATCACTCCTGCTGAAGTAAAACGGTTCTACAATAAGATACCACAAGACAGCTTGCCATTCTACTCTTCCGATATAGAAATCGGTCAGATTGTAAAGGTGGCGAAGATCAGCGATGCACAAAAAGAGGAATCCAAAGCGAGATTAAGAGAGCTGCGTGAGCGCATCTTAAATGGAGAAGACTTTAATGCGTTGGCGCAGAAGTATTCAGAAGATCCTTCAGCGCGTTCCAATGGTGGCGAAATGGGTTTTGTTGGGCGCGGAGCGATGGTGCCTCAGTTTGAGGCGATGGGCTTTAAGCTGCGCAAAGGAGAAATCTCCCAACCATTTGAATCGCCCTTTGGTATACACATTATGCAATTGATCGATCGCAGGGGAAACGAATACAATTCACGCCACATCCTCTTGCTAGGAAATCCCTCAGACGAAGACATTAGAAAGGCAGAAAAATATCTCGATAGCCTGAGACGAAAAATTGTAAAAGACAGCATCAAGTTTGAATATGCTGCTAAAGAATATTC
>JABFSY010000342.1 GCA_013140395.1 Cyclobacteriaceae bacterium | reverse complement strand
TTTCAATATCGATCTATCCATACCATAATGGCCTGTTTGATCTTTTGTCACAGCCCACTATTTGATCCCTAAATGAGTCTACACACTCAGTCGTTCTTCTCGAATGATAAAAATCATAAGCTGTTTACGAAATCCTAAAATAGTTTCCACCGAAACGCAAGTAATTTTCACTATTTTAGTGAATATTAAACGTATATCTTAATGAAGCCCTTCTTGCTCGCTTTCTTGTTTTTGGTGGCCATATCCTGCAAAAAAAAGACAGAAGTAACTTCTCCTACAGTCGTCAATATCTCTGAATCGGTATATGCCTCCGGTATTGTCAAAAGCAAAAATCAATATCAGGTCTACTCTACCGTAAGCGGCCTTATCCAGGAGATACTGGTAACAGAAGGAGACTTGGTAAAAAAAGGTGCTCCCCTACTCAGCGTGTTGAACGAGCCTTCCAAATTAAATACGTCTAATGCCCGCTTGGCTTCTGATTACGCTGACCTAAAGGCAAATGCCGATAAACTAAAAGCAGCCAAGGTAAACAGTGAACTTGCTTATAGTAAACTCAAAAATGATTCGTTGCTATTTGTGAGGCAGGTAAACTTAAGAAAGCAAGGTGTAGGCAGCGTGGTTGAACTCGAACAACGCGAGTTGGCGTATAAAAACTCGGCTACCAACTATGAGGTATCACTCCTGACCTATCACGATCTAAAAAGACAATTGGAATTTGCCTACAATCAGGCCAAAAATAATTTAAAAATTAGCAATGCTCTTGCCGGAGATTATAACATCAAAGCAAATGCAGACGGGAAAGTGTACAAAATCTTAAAAGAGAAAGGAGAATTTGTGAATACCCTGAACCCGGTAGCTATTCTGGGAGATGCTTCCGAATTCATTTTGGAAATGAAAGTGGATGAGTTTGATATTGTGCGTTTGCAAGAAGGCCAAAAAGTACTTTTTACAATGGACAGCTACAAAGGACAAGTATTTGAAGCCATCGTAACCAAGATTGAGCCACTCATGAACGAACAGTCGCGCTCATTTACTGTAAACGCGCAATTCATATCTAAGCCAGCCGTGCTTTATCCTAACCTCTCTGCCGAAGCTAATATTGTTATCTATACGAAGGAAAGAGCCCTCACCATTCCAAGAAATTATCTGATTGGAGATTCTGTGGTGTTGGTTAACAAAGATGAAAAGCGCAGGGTAACCATTGGCTTAAGGGACTACCAGAAAGTGGAAATCCTGAGTGGATTATCTGCTTCCGATGTGATCTATAAGCCTAATCCATGAACGTTCGTTTAATCATACGAATCGCAAAGGCGTTGCTCTTGGCACGCTGGAAGCAAACATTAGTTGCAGCTATCGGTGTGACCTTTAGTATCACCATGTTTATCACGTTGCTCAGTTTCATGACAGGTTTAAATGACTTGCTCGATGGACTCATCCTAAATCGTACAGCTCACATCCGATTGTTTAATGAGATCAAACCTAGTCTGGATCAACCGATCAACCAGTCAGGGGACTACAAAGGCAGTTATAATTTTATCAGATCCATTAAATCAGGTAGCAGTCGCCAAGAAATATACAATAGCCAGGCGATCATGCAGGCCTTACAAAAAGACAATCGGGTGGCAGGGGTAGCGCCTAAAATCACCGCACAAGTTTTCTTTAATGATGGTTCCATCGACATTACCGGTGTAATCAATGGCATTGATGCACGGGAAGAAAGCAGCTTGTTTCATTTCAGTGATTATGTCACGCAAGGAAATCCGCTGGACATACAAAATGTGTCCAACAGTATTATTTTAGGAAAAGGGCTGGCCGCCAAGTTGCTAGCCAACATAGGCGATGTAGTGCTGGTTACAACTGCCAAACAACAACAATTTTCACTTAAAGTAGTTGGCTTTTTTCAATCAGGATTGCAGGAGTTAGATAAAGTGCAGAGTTATGCATCCATCGGTACTACTCAAAAAATACTAGGTAAACCAAGCGACTACGTTACTGATATACAACTAAAAATGGTTGATATCAATCAAGCACCCCCTGTTGCTAAAGAGTTTGCGAAATTATTCAACGCAGATGCGGAAGATATTCAGACGGCCAACTCGCAATTTGAAACCGGTTCATCGGTGCGATCTTTGATCTCCTACTCCGTTGGAATTGTGTTGTTGATTGTAGCTGGTTTTGGAATTTATAATATTCTGAATATGATGATCTATGAAAAAATGGATTCGATCGCCATCTTAAAAGCGACTGGCTTCTCTGGCCTGGATGTAAATAGAATCTTCCTGGTGATTGCCTTAAGCATTGGTTTTTTTGGTGGCCTATTGGGGCTCTTCTTTGGCTTTCTGCTTTCAATGTTCATCGATCAAATTCCGTTTAATACTCCTTCCCTACCTACTATTAGAACATATCCGATCAATTACAATCCGGTGTTTTACTTAATCGCTTCTGTATTCTCTCTGGTGACTACTTATTTGGCCGGATGGTCCCCTTCACGTAAGGCCAGTAAAGTAGATCCTGTAATTATCATTCGCGGCAAATAGTATGGATGAAAGCATTGTATTACAAGCCGAGCACATCAACAAGAGTTTTCATGACCCGGTCACCATTCCGGTGCTAAAAGATGTTTCCCTCATCATTAAAAAGGGTGAGTTCGTATCGGTCACCGGCAAATCAGGGTGTGGAAAATCTACCTTGCTCTATATACTCTCTACCATGGATACCGACTATGATGGCGATTTGTACATTGGTGGACAGGCAATGAGGGGAAGAACCGAAAAGCAACTGGCCAGAGTACGCAACGAGAGTATTGGTTTTGTTTTTCAGTTTCACTATTTACTAAATGAATTTATTGTATTAGAAAACGTAATGCTTCCTGGTCTCAAGC
>JABFSY010000370.1 GCA_013140395.1 Cyclobacteriaceae bacterium | reverse complement strand
GAAGGATTTTTTATTTGTATCGATTAGCAGATCGGAGGCAGCATCTATTGGATACCCAATCCTCCTTGGCTATATTAATTCAGAAATTACAAACTCAAAAACGATCAACCCTATGCTTACTCCCGCATTGGAAAAAAAAATCCTCGAATTTGCACAACAACTTGTTCGCATCAAGAGCTACTCTGGCCAAGAAGAAGAAGCTATCAAACTCGTTGAAAAGAAAATGTTTTCATTGGGCTACGATGAGGTTTTCATTGATCAAATGGGGAATGTGCTTGGTCGAATAGGCACTGGCCCGAAATCAATCTTATTTGATTCTCATGTAGATACCGTAGAAGTCAATGATGAAAGTGACTGGAATATACGGCCTTTTAGTGGAGAAGTTATTGGTGGACGACTACACGGCCGCGGATCAGTAGACATGAAGTCTTCGGTAGCAGCTTCGGTATATGCTGCCGCTATTGCCAAACAACAGGGATTTATAAAAGACAAAAGCATTTACGTTTCGGTCACGGTGTTTGAAGAAGATTGCGATGGCGAAAACCTCAAACATCTTTTCAAAGAAAGAAATCTTCGACCCGATTATGTAGTCATTTGCGAACCATCCAACAATGTTATTACACTGGGGCATAAGGGCAAAGCACAAGTTCGCATCAAAACGTTGGGCGTTTCCGCGCATGGCTCTGCTCCGGAAAAAGGAGTAAACGCGATTTATGAGATGGCCGAAATTATACAGCGTGTTGAAAAGAGGAATCTGGAATTGATGAAAACCGGTGATGTTCACGGTACCATGGTGACTTCGAAAATTTCAAGTGTAGCCGCTTCGCTCAATGCTGTACCTTTTGAATGCGAGATATATGTCGATCGAAGAACAGTTCCAGGTGAAACAGATCAGGATATAAAGAATGAGTTTGACGAAATCATTAAAGGCAAAAATGCGGCCTGGCAATTGGGGACTTTACATCGAAGAAGTTGGACCGGACAAGAAATTCAATATGAACCGTTTCACACAGCCTGGAAAATTGACGAGAGTCATCCGCTCACAAAATTGTGTATTTCCGCGTATAGCGAAACTTTTAAGCTGCAGCCAACTCACTTCGACTTTTGGGATTTTAGCACCAATGCCGTGACTCCAGTCAGCCTCGGGATCCCTACCATTGGGTTTGGACCGGGCGACTATAAGCTGGCCCACATGAAAAACGAAAGCTGTGAGATCAACCAAATTTTTTCGGCCTGTGATTTCTATAGCCGAGTTATCCAGCATTTATAGTCTTTTGTTTAATTCCATGCCAGCTTTTTGGTCTTTACATTGTACAATCAAAAGTGCTTTCAATAAACATTAAGGGGTTACTAAAGGTAAAAAAGCCGACAGGATGCCTAACGAGGTAAGTCTTCGTTATCGCTATATTTGCACACTTTTTATCGCGGAAATGTCAAAGAATCCCATTATTACAATAGAAGGTCTGACTAAGACATTTAGAGGTTTGGACGAACCAGCCGTAAAAGGGGTTTCATTAACAATTCACAAAAACGAAGTATTTGGCTTGTTAGGCCCAAATGGAGCGGGTAAAACGACCATCATTTCAATATTGTGCGGGCTTTTTTCACCCTCAACGGGGAAAGTCACCGTAGATGGATTCTGCCTGGAAAAGGATCTTGGGGAAGTAAAAAAGATTATAGGAGTAGTCCCTCAGGACATCGCCCTCTACCCTACTCTTACGGCTCGGGAAAATTTAGAATTCTATGGGGCGATGTATGGCCTGGCAGGTAAAGAATTGAAAGAAAAAATCTCCTTTTGGCTTGAGAAGCTAGGCTTGTTTCATGCAACTAATAAACGAATTGAGACATTTTCAGGTGGGATGAAAAGACGTGTAAATCTGATCGCCAGCATCTTGCACCAACCTAAAATTCTCTTTTTGGATGAACCTACTGTGGGGGTAGATGTTCAATCGCGGACGGTGATTATTGAGCAGCTGAAAGAATTGAACGCGATCGGTACAACCATTATCTACACGTCACACCACCTGGAGGAAGCAGAGAATTTTTGTACCACTATTGCCATCATTGACTACGGCCAAATCTTAACCCAGGGATCGCCAGAGAAACTAATTGCTGACTGCCCAGGAGCCAAAGATTTGGAAGACGTTTTTTTGAGTTTAACTAAAAGGAAGCTAAGAGATTGATGAAAACAAGACTTTTAGCAACGATTAAGAAGGAAGTATTAATTCTACTTCGCGATCAAATTGGTCTATCCATTTTGTTCATCATGCCAATGATTCTCATTCTGGTAATGACCCTGATTCAAGACTCTGCCTTCCGGACACTGAACGAAAAAGGCATTCCCGTGGTGTTTGTTGATAATGATCAGGACACACTTGGCCTTTCTATTTACAAAGGCCTAAAAGGATACTCACTCTGTTCGCTCACCGACTCCATTGATGGGAAACCCGCCACGGCCCAAACGGCTAAAGAAGCCGTTTCAAAAGGGAAGTTTTTAATGGGAATCGTAATCCCTAAAGGCGCAACCAAGGCAATCCGGACAAACGTATCTTCTCTGGTCAATGAAACATTTGCCATTGAGGCAGTCCCTGCAGACTCGATGATTGCAAAGGCTGATTCTGTTACTATTTTGCTTTTTATTGACCCCGTTGTAAAAGAGTCTTTTATTGTCACCATCACCAGCAATTTGCGAGAGTTTATCTCTTCGGTAAAGACTCAGATCATGTATCAAACATTCTCCGAAGAAATAGAAGAGATTTTACCGAGCGAGACAAAAGCTCCAAACAATATGTTGGCCAAAACACAAATCATTAAGTACAAAGAAGAATATGGCTCTAATCTAATTGGAGAGATCGTTCCTAATGCTGTTCAGCACAACGTACCTGCCTGGTCT